>NZ_JBFRDW010000143.1:0-10630 GCF_052113985.1 Pseudoduganella sp. RAF53_2
CCAGGCAGTACATCGCGCAACCGCCAATAAACGAGAGTAGCCTTCAAGGACGCAGGAAGTAGCGCCCCTAACAACAGGCATAGAACAGGGAATAAACTGCCGGTCAAAACTCGACCACCTAAGACCGTCTGCCAGTTAAATTGCTGCCCCTGCGAGGAAAGGAGCCACCCCACCAGCAGCACATCTGCCAATACGAATGAAGACAGCAGCGGCAGGTTCTGCCCTTTCAGTGATTTCTTACTTTGCTTGCTCATCCGCGCGTCTCCGTGTCCACCGTGAAATTACCTTCGAAAAACCGGAACGTGATCGTCCCATCGCGACGCGTCGTCAATACATGCCTTGTCTTGCCGGTCGTGCGCACGAAGAGACCCTTTTTATCTACTACATTACGGTAATCCGGCAAGGTTTCCTGCGTCGTGTGAACTTTAGATTTATCGGAGATCACAAACGCGTCCGGGTTCGCGTGGTTGAACACTTCATCGCAAAAGCCGCTTTGCCGGCCATGATGTGACGCAACGAAAATATTGGTCCGCTTCAGCATCCTGCAAAATTCTGCATTCTTAAGCAGGGCCCTCCAACCAGCTACCTCCAAGTCCCCTGGGAATAAAATGACCCAACCGGCAAATTCGAAAAACGCGACTAGGCTCAGATTGTTCGTGTCCTCGAACTCTGGGTACGAATTCCTGAAGGTTTTCACAGTGATCCCGCCCATAGATTCGTTAAAAGGGCGGCTGACGTCTGCATTAAAGGTTTCCGCCATACTCGCGTACCTCTCGGCATCGCGCGAGAGCGGCCCACTCTCTCTCTTGATCGCGCGGATCTGGTCAGCTGTGTAAGTAGAGTTGCGGAACAACACGGAAACGTCAACTCCGGCTTCCCATAAGCCGTCTAAATCACTCATGTGATCCTGGTCTGCGTTCGTGATGAACAAGTAATCTACTCGTTCGCGACGCAGAACGTTTTTGATGAAGGCGCTGGGCCGCCAGTTTGCTGTACAGCCACAGTCCACCATCGCCAAGGCACCCATCTGGCCGTTTTCATGATGAGCAATCATTGCGCACTGACCGTGCTCAACGTCGAATATTCTGACCACCATTTCGCCCGGCATATCCCATCCTCACAGCAAAGTTGTCGTTACTGTGAATCATAGTATATTTTCAACAAACAAGTGTAATTGACGCTTAGTAATTCAACCAGATCAATGAAGCTGCCACGCAGATGTCCGCATGGCAGCCTTCGATCAGAACAGTCCAGCAGGCTCGCTGGCCTTATCCCAACTATAGATGATCAGCTCTTGCCGTTCGACGGCCCGCCCACCGCCGCCGACCGTATATGAGATACCCGTCGTTTCCATCTGAAAACGCGCAAATACTCGCCGGATGTCTGGATGATCGTTCAGGCTGAGGATGGCCTTTCCCTTTAGCCGGGCCATCAGTTCAGCCATCCGCTCATATTCGGCCAATGGGAAATCCACCCCATAGCCCTCCGTCTCCCAATACGGAGGATCGAGATAGAACAGCGTATGCGGCCGGTCGTATCGCTCCATGCACTTGTACCAGTCCATGTTTTCGATATAGGCGCTAGCCAGCCGCAGATGAGCGGCCGACAGATTCTCCTCGATGCGCAACAGGTTCACCGGTGGCGCCGTGGTAGCCGTGCCCCAGGTTTGCCCCTGAACCTTCCCGCCGAACGCTTGCTGCTGTAAGTAAAAGAAGCGGGCCGCTCGCTGAATGTCTGTCAGCACGTGAGGCGGAGTCGCCTGCATCCATTTGAACACGTCGCGGCTCGACAGCGCGTACTTGAACTGGCGGACGAACTCCTCTAGGTGATTCTTGACGACCCGGTACAAGTTCACCAGCTCGCCGTTAATGTCGTTAATGACCTCCACGTCTGCCGGTGGCCGCATGAAGAACAGCGCGGCGCCGCCGGCAAATACCTCAACGTAGCAGGTATGGGGAGGGAACTGAGGGAGAAGACGATCGGCCAGGCGTCGCTTGCCGCCGATCCAAGGAATGATTGGTGTTGCCACAGAGTAAACCTTATTTCGTTTCTGTGCTAGACTGCTGCCGCCCTCCGGAGGGTGCAGAGCCTTGCTTGGTTCACTGCTAACTCAGTGGAATGAGGCCCGCCGTCACTGTTGACGCAGTGGCGGCGGGCGCTCTGTCTAAATAGGAGATTGAATGCGCCCTGAACGCACACAGCCAGGCAACCCGCACCGCCTCACGATCAAACAGCACATATTCCCGAAGCGAAGCATCGAGCGCTTTGCCATCGACGGCGGGGTTGAAGTGCATGAGGTCGGGCCTGGCCGAACACGCCGCAGGAGCGCGGCGGATGTATTGTTCTGCGCCGACCGCGTATGGGATCACCGAACAGAACACGGGTTAATGGGGGATATTGAGATAGCCTTCCAGCAAATCGCAGAGAGAATACTGGCCGGARAGCGGAGCTTCGCGCAGGAAGAGCACGGCGCCATCACGGATTACTATCTCCTCTGGATTCTTCGCCACAAATTCAAGCAACGTCCTCTGGCTGACCAACAGCTGCGCATGCACCGCCCTGAGCGGCGCATTGACAAGGACACGGAAGAGCATCTAGAAAAGCACGGCGTGATGTTCTTCCGCAATGACGGGACAATGCCCGGCCGTCTGCTGGTTGGCCCTTCCCTCCACGGCATGCTTGACGATAACCGCGTCAGAATGGCAGGCACTACGTGGGGCATACTGAGGGCGCGGCCGGGCCACGGAGAGTTCCTTGTGCCAGATACTTTTTCGATGTTCTCGATAGTGCCCCTAACACCCGAAATTTGCCTCGTGGCAGGAATGGAGAACAGTGTGGCCGACTTCCGTGCGATTGGCCATTTCAATGGCGTTGCCGTTGAGAATTCGGCGCAGTACTACTTCGCCCGCGATCTCAACCAGTGCCCCATCCTAAAGCAAGCCATCGAATCCGCATTCGATACAACCGGCCCAGCGTAGCTGTGCAGACGCCTGCACTGCTTCGAGGTCAGACGATACGACCGTCCACGACCAGGTGCGCATTTCCGCGCGAGTCCTCCAGCCAGGAGGAAGTCCCGCCGATCTTCACGCCCAGGTAGATGAAAGTGCGGCGCCAGGCCGGGATGCCTTCAGCCTCCATAGCTTCGAGCAGCACCTTGTTGGCCGTCTTCTCATCGCAGATTTCGTGATGGTGGTACAGCCAGTCGTGAATGACGGCAGCACGGTGCGACGTATCACCGAACAGCCAGTACGCCACCGGCACACGCGGCACGCTCGCAAAGTCCGTCAGGAAACCAGGCTCCACTTCGATCGTGCGCCCGAGAATGTCGGATTGATACTGCAACGGCGCCGTGACACGCCAAATGCCGCGCCCGCTGCACGCCAGGTCATCGACCAGCACCGTCGCCAGCTCGGTCAGGAAGCGGCCGGTCATTTCGCCACCGCCTTAGCTTCCGTCGATGGCGGCGTGTACGGCGGCGTTGGGCTGGCTGGAGACAGCTGGACCTGCACCTGACCATCCTTCGTCTGCACGATGCCAACGTTGGGGATAGGGCACGCCACCAGGGCGGCATTCACCGCGTTCGGATTCCCGGTCGCATTTCGGGCCAGAGCGCCGAGCGGCAAGGCGCAGGCGGCATCGGCCCACACGATCATCTTCATATCGCTGACCACCATGACGTTTTGCTTAGCGCCGGCGTAATTGGCCTCGCCGGCCGTGAGCGCAGCGCCGGTATAGGCATTCATCACGCCGCACCCGGAGAGCGCCACAGCGGAGACCAACGCCAGCATCAGCAGCAACGGCAGCCGGGCAAACCCAGCCTGCTTGGAGAACGTCGGCGCATCACCACCGTCAGCTGGCGGGTCGTGCGGGCCGAACAGGTCACGGGCGCCATAGCCCAGGAAGCCGCTTACGAGCGCCCAGATGGCCTCGGAATTGGTCGGCGGCGGGAAGTACGAGACACCAATGCCGGCGATGATGGCAAGCACGGCGAAGAACTGGATTGCGACTTGGCGATTCACTGGTAAAGCCTCCAAAAAGAAAAGGCCCGGAAAACCGGGCCAGGTGGTGAATTACTGCTTATCGAGCGCTGTCAGGCTGCGCCCACGGATAACTGCGATGATCTTGTCCGCATACTGCGGGTCGGTCGCATAGCCGGCAGCAGCAACGGCGCGCACGAACGACTCCGCATCGCGGCAGGCGAATGCAGGCTTGTAGCGCGGGTTCTTCAGCAGGAACTGGGCGTGGTCGTCGATGCAGGCCAGCCAGTCCGCGTACGTGCGCCAGCGCGCCGGCACCACCACCCACTGCCCTTTGATGAACTCTCGCGTGTCCATCGTGAGCACGTCGCCGGTCCAGCCAGCGCTCGCCTTCACGCCGAACAGGTTGCGGGCCTGGACGGCGAGCTGCGACTTACCCCAGCTCGACTCCAGGGCCGCCTGCGCGACGGTGAAGCTCGCAGGGATGCGAGTGACTGCCATCGATGCGCGCGCAGCTGGACCAACGGCCGCGACGAACTCGGCCGGCGTCATCAGCGGCGCGCTCACAGGTGCACCCCGAACAGCTTGGCCGTCAGCACGGCGCCGCCGGCAGTCAGCGTGGCCTTGGCGATCTCCCACAGCCAGAGCTGACTACTTTTGCTGCTTTCTTCGGTCATTGCGTCCAGCTTCGTCCAGATGACCCGTACGCTTTCCTTGAGGGAGATAACTTCCTGCTCCACCAGGCCGACCTTGCTGTTGTTCTCGACCAGCTTTTCGTAGCTTTCCGCCATGCGGCGCTGGTCCTCCGCCATCTGCATGACGAACTTCTGGAAACCCTTGAAACGCTCGTCCAGCCGAGCGACGGTTGTTTCGATACTTTCTTGCGACATGCGCATTTTCTCCAGGCGAAAAAAAGCCGCCCGAAGGCGGCCATAGATTGAACGACAGTAGCTTTTACAGGATGCGCCCAGCCAGAATGTCGGCCTGCCGCTCATCGGCGACGTGCCCCTTCTGAACCAAATAGGCGATTGCCTGGCGCACCGAGTCCAGCCCCAGGATTACCTCCTTCAGGCGCGGATCGGTGACGATGCTCCACCAGTCCGCCAGGAAAACGTCCGCCGGCACTGGCGGCGTGGCACCCGGCTTGCCAGCGACCGCGGACTTGATAGAAATACGCTCAGTTGCCGTGAACAGCATCAGAAATTCCATCGGCGTAACGGTCGGCGCCACAGCGATCGGCTCGAAGTGCGTTCCGTCCGGATCGGTGAAGCGATGGTCGCCGCACTCCCAAATACCGGCAACTAGTTGCGGCGCAAGCGCGACGACAGTAACGTCGCCCGTCAGGTTGTTTTTGATCGCTGGCATTTAGATCCCCTTGAGCGTGGTCGAATTGATGAACAGGACGCCTTTGTTACCCGGCGGCGACGCGGACGAATGGTCATAGCTCTTGCCGACACTCCCCCTGATCTCGTTCGTGATATAGCCACCCGGCCCTTCGTTCACAGTCACCAGGGCGCCCGCATTGCCGGCGGCCACGGCGGTTTGCGCGATACCGAAGATCGATGCCGACAGATACTTCACGACGTTGAACTTGCCCTGCTGCAGCCCGATGACACAGAAGTCGCCGACGTTGCCGATGGCCTGCTGCGTCATGCTGAACGCCGAGGACGTTACCAGCGTGGGCACGCCATTCGCATTGAGCGTGAACACGTAGGCATTCGTGCCGCTGCACATGACCAGGGCGCCGCCGCGATCGAAGAACATATCGATCACCGTCTCGGCTGCCGGCGTGGCCGTGGCCACTACCGCACCAGCCGTCGAAATGCGCGTCAGCCAGAAGGCCGCTGGCGACGACACGTAAGTCCCAAACCAGAAATACTGGCCATCGTTGATCAGGACGGAACCATACCCGTTCGAAGCATTGTTAAGGGCGATGGCGGCACCCTGCTGCGCGTTGGCATTGCTGAAGACATAGCCCTTGCCCCCTGCGCTGGCAATGCAGAAGTACCCAGGCAGCACCGAAATCTCGGGCACTGAGTTGTTCGCCGTACTGTTACCCGAGCCGCTGACCAGCGCCGTGTAGGCGACGATCACATTACCGGCCGTGTCGTAGATCATGTACTGCAACTGGTTGACTACAAAGGTGTCGATGCTCGCAACCACGATGTTGCCGTTCGACAGCTGGGCCATCTTGAAACGTGGACCGTTGCCATTGCCCGAGGTGGGCGCCGTCATACCGGCCATCTTGACCGGCGCCTTGACGATGTTGCCTGCGCTATCGCGGATGGTGAAGTACGAGCCATCACCAGAATTGCAGTACACAACCGCGAAGCCGCCTCCAGACAACGGCAACATGTGAGGAGAGTTCTGCGGGTTCGTGCCGGTACTTGCGATCGCGGTCTTGGCCACGATGACATTGAGCGCCTTGTCAACGATGGCGAAATACAGGGTGTAAGGCGTGGCAATGTTCGCCCAAAAGACGATGATGTTGCCATTCGAGAGATACCCCATCTGCACGTCGTTCTGCGTGCCCGTGCTGGTGCTGTCCAGGATGGTGGCAGCGATCAAAGCACCCGAGTACGAATACTTCCAAATCTGACAGCCTGTCGGGCCGGTCAGATAGGTGTCAGCGATGAACAGCGAGCCATCGGTCGGATCGAGCACCGCGCGATTGCGCTGATAGCTCGTGTTTCGCCCGAACGAGGAGTACGTCGTCAGCGCCACGGCCGACGAGCCAGCGGCAGCCACCGCCGCATAGTCCCCGACTTGTACCGGATACAGGCCGAATGGATAGCCGCCCAAGGCTACGACGTCGTTTTGATTGATGGCGAGCGGGCCGGCCTTCGCCTGCAGGGCCTGACCGTTCTTGAAAATTTGGCTCAGATTTGCCATTACTGAATGCTCCAGTTTCCGTTTTTAAATACAAGCAGGATGTCGATGTTCGGCATATCCAGCACCAGGTTCTGCGTGTTGCCTTCRATCTTGTCGCCGGCGCCATGTGCCAGCGTCACGTTGTTGGTCCAGAAGGCGCCGAAACCATCGATGATCCGCACCGACGTCCCGGTTGCGGGCGACGCCGGCAATGTCAACGTGAGCGGCCCCGCCATCGAATCCACCGTGAACTGGCCGGATGGCAGGCTCCTGGTCGTATTCACATACTGCGGCGCCGGACTCGCGCCCGGAATGGCCGTCTGCCCAACAACCGCCAGGTTGCCCACGCCGTCCGAGGTGAACGTCGCGCTGGTGCCCTCCGGCACCAGATAAGTCCCACCTACTGGGCCGTTGTCGATCTTGTCCGCAGCGTTTGGCGTTAGCACCACATCGCCCACCTGGGCATCGACCGCGAACGAGAAGCCGTTCCACACGGCCGTCGCCTTTGGCACAGCCAGCGCGCCGGCCGCAGTGGAAACGAAGCTGGCGCGGTTATCGGCGGCCACCACAGCACGCGCACCGGCGAAGTACGCGACTTGGCCACTAGCCTGCACGCCAGCGGCAGTTCGCCGCAGGCTGTTATCTGCCAGCTTCAGGCGCAGGCCACCGGCGCCATCGTCTTCCAGCCCCTGGCCAATGCCCAGATAGCTGGCGGCGCCGAGCTGCGACTTCTGGACCGCATGCTTGGGGTTCGTTGCCAGACCGACTTGCTGCGCGCCGCCGGTGCAGCCGAGCAGCACCCAGGCATCGAGCAACGCATTCCACACCACCTCCACGATGCCACCGGCTACGATCTCACCGCCCTGCAGCGCGGCCTGCGCGCCGCCGAGGATCGGCTTGGAAGCCAGGCCGTCCGGGGAGAACGTTACCGCCCCGGTGTTGCTCGTCGTAGCGCGGAACTTCAGCGTCAGGCCATCGGTGCGCGCAGTAATCGCCGGCGCGAACCCCGCCGCGTAGGCGTTCGCCGTGCCGGTGTCGATCGCGTAATTTCCGCCTGGCGCCTGTGAGATCGTTTTGATCGCGGCGGCCAGCTGGCCGTACTGCGCTTTCTGCGGCGCGATGCCAGCGGCGCTCAGCACCGACAGCAGCTCCAGCATCAAGGCATTGAGGAAGTGGGCCGGCAGGATCGTGGGCTGCACACCTCCGAGCAGATCGCCATCGGTGAAGAAGCCGGGCACACCCGGATTAGAGGGCGCAGGAAGGGCCTGCGCCGCGCTTGGCACATCAATTTGATACATGCACTACCTCATTTGAATTGGAACGTCAGGACCGCGTATGGCGGGATCAGGCGATTCAGTTCGTTCTGCAACACGGCCGGGCCGTATGCACCGAACGGCGTGGCCGCTGCCGCTGGCGCCGTGACCGTCAGCCGATACATCTGCTCTACGGTGCCCAGCTGTTGCCCGCACTTGCTTTGACCGCAGCGAAACGGCGCGCCGCCCCGGATCTCGACCGCGTAGCCAAGCAGGCCGGAGAACCTGGTCAGCGTCGGGATCGTCAGGCCACCCGGCCCAACCAGCCGCGCCACCACCAGCGTCTGCCGCGCCAGGATGCTCGGCGCCGGTCCGATGACGGGCGACGGCAGACCGAGCGTCGCCTCCCATTCCGGCAGCAGCTCGTTCGCGGTCTGCGGAAAGGCATCCTGCAGCAGATAGTTCGATCGAGCGTTCTGGGCTGCATAGGATGCCGACAAGCCAGCCAGTACCTTGGTCTGCACAGCGCCAGGGTCGCGCGGCCAAACACGGCCACGCGGCATGAGCGCCTGCAGCGCGCCGAGGTAATCGGCGGCGGAATACAGCGGAGCGGCCATCTATGCCCCCATATAGGTGATTTGGCCCAGCACCGGGATGTAGCCAGGAGGGCAAACTACGTCCGACGAAGGCGTAACGGTGAAGAAGTTGCCCGCGACGGCGCCAGCAATTGCCGACCACACGGAGCCGAACGGCAAGGTGCCACCGGGTGCGCCTTGCGCCTTGAGCAGCCCGTCCACCGCCGCAGTCGCCGCTGCGCGCACCGATTCCGGCAAGCCCGCGATCTGCAGGTCGACCTGGTGCGGCATCGGCGCAGCCACGTACACCAGGCCAACGGCGGCCTGGACGCCAAACAGGTAGTTGGCCACGGCCAGCTGGTCGCCTGCCGCAGCAACGCCACGCGCCTCCAGGGCCGCGACACCATCGGCGCCGATCGGGAAGCCGCCCGTGCTGCTGCGGACCTCATCGAGCATGACGAACAGCACCACCGTGCCGGCGCCGAAGCCGTTGGGCTTGCACCAGGCGCGCGTAACGCCCGGCGCTTGCTTAGCCCATGCTTCATAGTCACCCTTGGCCCCGCCCTGCGGCGGCTCCTGGAAGGCGATCAGCATGCGGCTGCGCAAGTTGTCGTTCGACTCCAGATCGGCACCGCCCTTCAGCTCAGCATCGACCACGCCGTTCGATTGCACGCCGGCGATCGATTGGGCCAGCGTCATAGTGGCGCCCTTGGCGGTATTGCCAAAGGCGCCAGTCAGCCCGGATGGATCGGGCACAGCGGCAACCGGGATCACCGCTGTGCCGTCTACGCCGACCACAGCGGCGGCCGTCGTAACGAACGGCACGCCATCGCTGCGGACCACGCCGGCACCGAGGGGAACCGGCGTGCCGGCTGCCCCGGAAAACTTCACCTGTCCCGCTGCTGCCCGGGCCGGCTGGCGCAAGACGCTTTTCAGCGCAGCCCAGCCCTCCAGGAATTCGTCCGTGCAGGTGAAAGGCACGGCCTGCTTGGCGATCCAGTCCAAATAGCCATAGTGCAGGTTGGCCAGCCCCGCCTGCGCTCGGCCGGTAGCACCCAGGCTGGAGAAGCGCAGCAGCGCATCGGCGCCACCAACCTCGGCCGCAATGTCGGCGGCCACCAGCGCCTGCAGCGCTGTCAAAGTAGGTCGTGTAAACGGCATTAATTCGTCCTATTCCAGATCCATGAAAACTGCATCGCCACCTTGCTGCCGTCCGGCCGAAACGCCACCACTCGCGCAGCAAGCACGCCCCCGTTCTGCCATTCGACGTCGATGCCGAACGACCCGACCACACTGTCATCGATCAGCCATTGCAGCGCCTCGCCGATGTAGTCGCGTGCCCGGTTCAGTGTCTCCGGGGTCTTCTTCTCGCGCTCCAGCAGCCAAAGCCGCGAACCGATCGGCACGGCCTGCCCGAGATCGCCCCACCAGCCGCGAGGATCGCCTGTCCCGTCTGGGATCTCGTCATCCTCCCCGGCCGTCCTGTCCGTGAACAAGCTAATCAGCACGGCGCTTTCCAGCTCGCCCCCGGAGAGCAGCGTGGGACCGTCCATCGCCCAGTCACCCGTACCAGTTGCACGGTTCCAGATAATCATCGTGTCGCTCATTGCCCCTGCCCCGGTTTCTTGCTTGTGACGGAATCGGTGCCAGCCTTGACTCCCTCGACCGGGTGCGAGTGGCCGTTGTAGACCTCTCGCATACCGGCCATGCTCTTCACGCCGTGGTCGGAGATATCACCCTGTGCGACGATGTTGCCGTCCACGTCCAGGTTGCCATCGATCTGCACGTCCCCGGTGAATATGGCTTTCGGTGTGTCCACCGTGACCTCGGGCGTGTTCTCGATCCGCATCGGCAAGCCGCCGCCGTTGACCACAATGCCGTCCTGACTTAGCAGGACAGACTGCCCGAGGTTGTCGGAGATCGACACCTCTCCTGGCCTCAAGCTGCGCATGCG
>NZ_JBFRDW010000144.1:0-10619 GCF_052113985.1 Pseudoduganella sp. RAF53_2
CATGTATTCCTGCAAAGCGGCCAGCGCGGCGCCGAAAGCGGGCGCCTGCTGGTCCATGGGATAGAGCACGGCGATGTTGGCGCCATCGAGCCGGAAGGCTTGGCCGCCATGCTGCTCGGCAGCTTCGCGGATGCGCTGCGCCATGGACTTCATCATCGCGTCGCCGAAAGCGTGGCCGAAGCTGCCGATCACACGCGAGAAGCGGTCGATGGTGCCCAGCACCACCGTATGCGGCGCAGGCGGCAGCGATTGCAGGCGCTGTTCGAAATAGCGGCGGTGGGCGAGCCCGGTCAGCGGATCGTGGTTCGCCAGATGCAGCAATTCGTCTTCGGAACGGAAGCGCGACCAGACGTGGTAAATCATGAAGGACGCCGTGCCCAGCGCCATAACGTTAAACACGTGGGCCATCGAATGCAGGCTGGCGTAGCGCTCGATCAGCAGCGAGGCCACCGCGCCACCGGCAATCACGAGCAGCAGCAGGGTGTAAATAGCCAGGCGGTAGCTGCGGCCGGCGGGAGGTGGAAGGCTCATGGCGCGATCCTTTCTTAGTGTTGTCCGGACAGGGCGTCTTCCACGCAGCGCAGCAGAGCGGCGCTGTCGAAAGGCTTGGTCATGAAGCAGGTGGCGCCGGCCTGGCTGGCGCGCTTGCGCAGAAAGTCCTGCGGAAAGGCCGTAATCACGATAAAGGGAAGGGCGCACTGGCGGTTACGCAGCAATTCCAGCAGCTCGATGCCACTCATGCCGCCCATTTGCACATCGCTGACGATGCAGTCGCTGAGAAGCGCACCGTCCGATGCCAGAAATTCTTCTGCGGATGCGTACAGGCTGACCTCAAGCCCGATGGACCGCAGCAGGCTGCTGATGGCGGTGCGCACGGATTGGTCGTCGTCGATGATGGCTACTACTGACACAGGGAACTCCCGAATGCTGCTGATATGGGAGCACTGTAGCGCGCCGCTCTCCGGCGCGAAATCATACGTGGGTATAGTTTAGTTAAGACCGAGGGCTTCCGCCATGCGGACCAGGTCCGCGAAGGTCTTGGCGCGCATCTTCTTCATCGCATTGCCGCGATGGATCTTGACGGTGATCTCGCTGGTGCCGACTTCGCCTGCGATCTGCTTGTTCATCAGGCCGCGTGCTGCGAGGCCCATGATTTCACGTTCGCGCGGGGTGAGGGACTCGTAGCGGTTGCGCAGTTCGGCGCCTGCATCATGGTCGGCGCGGCGGCGGCGGTCGCCGTCCAGTGCTGCGGCGACGGCGTCCAGCAGATCCTGCTCGCGGAAAGGTTTGGCCAGGAAGTCCACCGCGCCAGCCTTCATGGCGCGTACGGACATGGGAATGTCGCCATGCCCCGTCATGAAAATTACCGGCAGGGTTTCGCCCTGGCGCAGCAGGTCGGCATGAAAATCCAGACCGTTCACGCCGCGCAGGCGCACGTCCAGCACCAGGCAACTGGGGCAATCGGTGCGTTTGTGCTGCAGGAAGGCGGCGACGGAATCGAAGGCCGCCGCCGTCATGCCGGCCGAACGCATCAGACTGAGCAAGCCTTCACGCAGGCCGTCGTCGTCATCGACGATGTACACCATTTCGCTCATGCGGCGCCTCCCAGTGCCGGCAGCGTGCATTGCATCAGCGCGCCGCGGCTGCCGTTGGAGGAAGCGGCAATGCGGCCGCCGTGGCTGTCGATGATGGAGCGGCAAATGGCGAGGCCCATGCCCATGCCATCGGGCTTGGTGCTGAAAAAGGGCTCGAACAGGCGGCTCAGGTTTTCGGACGCGATGCCGGGGCCGGTGTCGGCGACCGAGAGCTGCACTGCGCCGTCGGCATTCACCCCGGTGCTCAGCTCCAGCTGGCCRCCACCCTGGCCGTCCATGGCCTGCATGCCGTTCATCAGCAGATTGATGATCACCTGTTGCAGCTGCACGCGGTCGCCCAGCACCGGCGGCAAATCGTCGCCCAAGGCAAGGCGCAGCATCACGCCATGCGATGCCAGTTCGCGCCGCACCAGGGTTGCGCTTTCTTCCGCCACTTCGTTCAGGTCCAATGGCAGTTGTTCCGGATCGCTGCGCCGCGCCAGCGCACGGATACGCGTGATCACTTCGGAGGCGCGGGCGGTGTCGGACTGGATGCGGCCGATGGCGGTGCGCACTTCTTCCAGTTCCGGCTGCGGGCGGTTCAGCCAGCGCAGCGCTGCCGAGCCGTTGGCGGAAATCGCGGCCAGTGGCTGATTGACCTCGTGGGCGATAGAGGCCGCCAGTTCGCCCAGCGTGGAGACGCGTGCCGCATGCGCCAGCTGGGCGCGCGATTCGCGCAGCGATTCTTCCTGCTGCCACAGGCGCTCGTTGGCGCGGTGGTTGCTGCGCGCGAGATAGCCGGTGATGGCGATGGCGGCCAGGCTCATGGCGCAGCGTCCGGCCGAGTCGTCCGCCAGCGTGCCCCAGTTGGAAATCACGTAAGCCACCAGCGTCAGGACGAAGCACAGCGCGGTCACCGTCGACAGACGATGCGGCCAGGCGCGCACCGACGCCAGCACCACCACCACGTACAGCACTGCAATGGCAATATCCAGCGGCGTGAAAGCGTCGATCGAAAAGATCGTCGCCGCCAGCAGCACGATGGCGGGACGCAGCAGTGGATGGGGAGTGAGGCGCAACATCCAGTCAGTATAGTTCAGTTAAGAACCAGTGGTGCATCGGCAAGCCCCAACTTAAACCAATGTATAGGTTCCTATACCGAGGTGCGATGGCGGCTGGCCGCGGATCGCCCTACGCTGTCGGAAAATCCATCGGGAGAGCTGATATGCAATGGTTCCGCAACCTCAAAATCGCCCACAAGCTGGCCGTGGCCTCACTGGGAACGCTGGTGTTGACCGCCTCCCTCGGCCTGTTTTCCCTGTTCGAATTGCGCACCCTGGACCACGCCAGCGATGAGCTGACCAATAAATGGTCGCCCGCCACGCGCACCATCCTGGAAATCAAGGCGGCGCTGCTGCGTTACCGGACATTCGAGCTGCAACACGCGCTGTCGAATGCGCCAGCCGATTACGACGACTACGAAAACCAGATGGCGCGCCAGATGGACATGGTGCGCGGCTTGATGGCGCGTTACCAGGAGCTGCTGGCCAGCGAGGAAGTGCGCGATAGCTGGCGCAGGTTCCAGCAGGAGCTGGACAGCTATGAAACTGCCGCGCACCGGGTGGCGGCCATCTCGCGCAGCGGCGACCTGGACGGTGCACGCCGCGCCGTGCGGGGCGAATCGCGCACGCATAATTTTGCCGCGGCCGATGAAATCAGCCGCCTGGTGCAGCTGGACATGGCCGGCGCCGCGGCCGCGCGCCACAGCGCGGAGCAGGCTTACCTTCACGCCCGCATCCTGATCTTCGCCACGCTGGGCGCCAGCCTGCTGCTGGGCGGCTTGCTGGCCTGGCGCATTGGTGCAGTGATCGCAGCGCCGCTGGGCGCCGCCGTGAGCGTGGCCGAGCGTGTGGCGCAGGGAGATCTGAGTACCACCATCGAAGGCCATAGCGGCGACGAAACCGGCCACCTGCTGGCGGCCCTGCGCGGCATGAATGAGCGCCTGCGGCATGCGGTGGGCGAGGTGCGTTACGGCGCCGACGCGGTGGCGGGCGCCGCCACCGAACTGGCCGAAGGCAATCACGAACTGGCTGCACGCACGGCGCAGCAGGCGGCAGCACTGGAGGAAACGGCAGCGGCGATGGGGCAGTTGACGGAGTCCGTGCGCCAGAACGCCGATCATGCACAGGACGCCAGCGTTGTCGCGGCAAGCACCGCCAGCCAGGCGCGCGATAGCGGCACTGCCGTCGCTGAAATTGCGCAAACCATGGCGCGCATCACGGAAGCGGCGGGGCGCATGAACGAGATCGTGCAGGTCATCGACAGCATCGCCTTCCAGACCAATTTGCTGGCCCTGAACGCATCGGTGGAGGCGGCGCGGGCGGGAACCCATGGCCGCAGCTTTGCCGTGGTGGCCTCCGAAGTGCGCCAGCTGGCCCAGCGCAGCGCCGGATCGGCCAGGGAGATTCGCCTGCTGATTGAGGATTCGATCCGCAAGGTGGGCGAGGGCGCAGCGCGGGTGCAGCGCGCGGGCGTGAGCATCGAGTCGACCATTGCGGGCGTGAGCGAGGTGTCGGCGCTGCTGCATTCGATCAGCGGCGCGGCGCGCGAGCAGCGGCTGGGCATTGAGCAGGTGAACAGCGCTGTGGCGGAACTGGGCGTGGTCACGCAGCGCAATGCGGCGCTGGCGGAGGAGTCGTCGCACGCGATGCAGGGCTTGCAGGAGCAGGCGGGCCTGCTGGCGCGCGCGGTGGGGACGTTCAGGCTGGCGCCGCAGGCACGCAGGCATGGCGGATCGATGATCCGCCCTACGATGCGTCCCGTGCTCACGTAATTGCGTTTTGCGTGGGGCGGGTCATTGATCCGCCGCTTTGCTGGTGTTTCCACGCAGAAACTGCGCAGAAAGAGTAAACTACGCCCTTTCTGTCGCATTAGGCGATTCGAACAATAACCAACAAGCGAGTGCCGCCATGTCTGACACACCAGTCCTGTTTACCGATCTCCAACTGAGCGCCCCCATCCTGAAAGCGCTGAAGGAGGTTGGCTATGAAGCCCCGTCGCCGATCCAGGCCTCGACCATTCCGCACCTGCTGGAGGGCCGCGATGTGCTGGGCACCGCGCAGACGGGTACTGGCAAGACCGCGGCTTTCGCGTTGCCGATCCTGAGCCAGATCGATATCAAACAAGCCACGCCGCAAGCCCTGGTGCTGGCGCCGACGCGCGAACTGGCGATCCAGGTGGCGGAAGCTTTCCAGCGCTACGCCAACCACATCCCCAAATTCCATGTGCTGCCGATTTACGGTGGCCAGAG
Source organism: Pseudoduganella sp. RAF53_2 (assembly GCF_052113985.1). Taxonomy (NCBI): domain Bacteria; kingdom Pseudomonadati; phylum Pseudomonadota; class Betaproteobacteria; order Burkholderiales; family Oxalobacteraceae; genus Pseudoduganella; species Pseudoduganella sp. RAF53_2. The sequence goes on from NZ_JBFRDW010000144.1 coordinate 4,885, forward strand.
CTACGGCCCGCAGCTGAGCGCCTTGCGCCGCGGCGTGCACGTGGTGGTGGGTACGCCGGGCCGCGTGATCGATCACCTGGATAAAGGCTCGCTCGACCTGTCCGGCCTGAAGACCATCGTGCTGGACGAAGCGGATGAAATGCTGCGCATGGGCTTTATCGACGACGTCGAGCGCATCCTGCAGGAAGTGCCGGAATCGCGCCAGACCGCGCTGTTCTCGGCCACCATGCCGCCGGCGATCAAGCGCATCGCCACCACTTATCTGCACAACCCGGCCGAAGTGATGGTGGCGGCGAAGACCACCACCAACACCAATATCCGCCAGCGCTACTGGCTGGTGAGCGGCATGCACAAGCTGGATGCGCTGACCCGCATTCTGGAAGCGGAACCGTTCGACGGCATGATCATCTTCTCCCGCACCAAGCTGGGAACGGAAGAACTGGCGGAACGCCTGCAGGCGCGCGGCTTCTCGGCCGGCGCCATCAACGGCGATATGCAGCAGGCCGCGCGTGAGCGCATGATCGGCCAGCTCAAGGACGGCAAGATCGATATCCTGGTCGCCACCGACGTCGCCGCGCGCGGCCTGGACGTGGAGCGCATCAGTCACGTGGTCAACTACGACGTACCCTACGACCCGGAAAGCTACACCCACCGCATCGGCCGCACCGGCCGCGCCGGCCGCAGCGGCGAGGCGATCCTGTTCATCACGCCGCGCGAGCGCAACCTGCTCAAGCTGATCGAGCGCACCACGCGCCAGCCGGTCACGCCGATGCAGCTGCCGACCCTGCAGGCGGTGAACGATGTACGTGTCCAGCGCTTCAAGGACGAGATCACGGAAACGCTGGCGGCCGGTGGCCTGGAGCATTTCCAGTCCCTGATCGAAGACTACGAGAACGAGCACAATGTGCCGGCCACTGAAATCGCGGCGGCGCTGGCCATGATGGGACGCGGTGGCAAGCCGCTGCTGCTGGATAAATCGCTGGAACGCGGCTGGCACGACGACGGCGCGCCGCGTCCGGAACGCGCCGAGCGCGACGACCGCCCTCAGCGCGAACCGCGCGAACCACGTGAACCTCGCGCGAAGAAGGAGCGCATGCCGCGCGAAGCTGAACCAGGCATGCAGACCTATCGCGTGGAAGTGGGCTACCGCCACGGCGTCCGCCCCGGCAATATCGTGGGCGCCATCGCCAACGAAGGCGGCGTCGATTCCAAATACATCGGCCGCATCGAGATCTTCGACGACTACACTGTGCTGGATATGCCGGACGACTTGCCAGCCGGCACACTGGACGTGATCGCCGGTCTGCGTGTGGCAGGCCAGACCCTGCGCATCCACCGCGACGGCGAGACGGCGCCGGCCGCAGCGCCTGCTCCGGCGGCACCTTCGCCACGCAAGCGCCCGGAGCCTGAACTGGCGGCGCGCGCGGATGACGAGGATATGGCCTTCGACGAAAAGCCGAAGAAGAAAAAGAAGGACAAGGCGGAAGGCCCCGGCGTGCCGATGCGCGCCTACCGCGTGGAAGTGGGCAGCCAGCACTCGGCCACGCCGGCCAACCTGGTGGGCGCCATCGCCAACGAAAGCGGTCTGGAAGCGCGCTACATCGGCCGCATCGAGATCATGGGCGATCACACCTTCCTCGAAATGCCGGACGGGATGCCGGACGAGATTTTCCGTCATCTGAAAAAGGTCTGGGTCGGTGGGCAGCAGCTGAAGATCAGCCTCGCCGATGAAATGCCGCCCGAATCGGGCAAGCACACGCCGCCCAAGAAGCCGGTGAAAAAGGCTAAGTAATACTACGTATCGCGCACAGTGGCGGTGCAGTTTGTGTTGAATTTGCACCACAAGTAAGCCGCCGCTGACGCCAAACCCGCCTTACAGCGCCATTTCATTCATGGCCTGGAAATTGCATAAACATTGCCTGGTTATCCTTTTTTTGAAAGGTGGCGAATGTTATTGCGAAACGATCTCCTTGAATTTAGTGAACCGAGGCGCCGCATCGTCCGGATTCTGTGGATCGATGTGGCACGCAGTTTCGCCTACGTGTTCGACGTGGCTTCCGAAGCAGCGGAAGTCGAATTGCATCGCCTGTCCGTGCTGGAAGGCGAAATCGGCAAGGGCCGCATACGGCGTCTGGAATCCGATCCTTACCTGGTGGTGACGAACACCGAGGCACTGCCGCCCAAGCATGTCGAGTTGCGCGAACGTGCCTGGAATGTGATCTCCGACCTGATCACACAGGAGCCCGACATCTACGAGCCTGGCCGGCGCGGCCAGCTGGTGCAGGCGGCGACCCGGCAGCATGGCGTGTCGCACCCCACCATCTACCGCTATCTGCGCCGTTACTGGCAGCGTGGCCAAACGCCCAATGCCCTGTTGCCGGACTACGCCAACTCCGGCGGCCGCGGCAAGCGGCGCACGGCGTCGCCAGGCGTCAAACGGGGACGTCCACGCAAGGATGGCGGCCAGGTAGGCGTCAATGTGGACGATGCGATGCGCGCCGTTTTTCGGCTGGCTTCTGCACGCTACGCGGCCCGCAACCTGCAGTTCTCACGCCGCGGTGCGTATGACGAGATGGCGCGGGACTTTTTCTGCGAGCGTGTGCAGGACCCGTATTCGCGCCGGATACGCCGCGTGACCTCGGCGGAACCGGTTCCGAGCTTTGGCCAGTTCAACTACTGGCTGGATCAGGACCATCTGACCGCTGCGCAGCCGATGCCGGCACCCCTGCCGGATACGACTGCGGTAGGGCGTACCGGCCAACCGGCCAGCGACTACCGCCTGGACATTCTGCCCTTCGGCATGCAGCTGCTGCACGCGCAGGACCGGCAGCTGCTGGCCGGAACGCCTGTCCTGTATGTGATCACGGATGTATTCAGCGGCATGGTGGCCGGCATGTATGCCAGCTTTGAAGCACCCAGCTGGGGACAGGCCATGATAGCGCTAGCCAGCTGCGCTGCAGAGAAGACGCGTTTCGCGCGGCGCCTGGGCCGTCTGCTGGCGCCGCAGGAGTGGCCGAGCTGCCATTTACCGGAACGCTTGCTGCTGCCGCCGGAGCTGATGCTGCGTGCAGACGGTGATGCGCTGCTGGCGAATTTCCATATCCGCTGTGTGGCCGATTTCGAGGCGCCGGCCCGTCCCTGGATGGCGGCGCTGCGGGCCTGCTTTGGCGCGGCGGCCGACGGCAAGGCGGGCACGCTGGACGGCATCATCACGCTGCAGGAATTCCGCCGCATTGCCATGGACGTGCTGCTGGCCTATAACCATCAGCAGGGCGCCAGCGGGCACGCACCATTGCAGCTGTGGGACTGGGGCGTGCGCCGCCGCGGCTCCTCCCTCAAGCAGTTCCCGGAGGATCTGGTGCGTTGCTGCCTGTTGCCGGTCAGCGAAGCGTGGGTAACGGCCGAAGGCATCTGCGTGGCGGGCAATTACTTCAGCTGCGTGCGTGCCGAGAACGAGCACTGGTTCGAGCGCGCACGCACGCGTGGACGCTGGCCGGTGCGCGTGGCGGTCGACCCGTCGGCGGATGGCATGGTGTATCTGGTTGATGCCGCCGCGCCGCTGCAATTCCATGCATGCCGTCCAATCGAACGCATCGCGATGGTGCGCCCAGCCTTGCAGGAGGCAAGCGCCTGAAAAAGAGCTTACACAAAACAAAGTAATGTCGTAGATCGTATTGAAGCGCGCCTTATCCTATAAGGCGCGCTTTTTGTTTAATGAGTTTATTTTAGGGCCGGAATAGAGTCATTTCGCAAGCCGTTTTGGCATACCGATTGCTTTACCACTGTCATTCATAGCAGACGAGGTGACAGATGGAAGAACGCTCGATAACAAGGCGGCAGTTCCTGTACCGCGCAGCAGCAGTGGGTGGTACAGGGCTCTTGCTGAACACGATGAATGCCTGGGGCATCGGAATTGCTTCGCGGGTGAATACGCCACCCGTGCTGGCCGGCAGCGGAAAAGGCAAGCGCGTCGTAATTCTGGGCGCAGGCCTGGCCGGCATGACGGCAGCCTACGAACTGGGCAAGCTGGGCTACTCCGTGCAGATACTGGAGGCGCGCGAATTTGCCGGTGGCCGCTGCCAGACTGCGCGTAAAGGCTTCGCGCTGACGGAGCTCGGCGGCGAGAAGCAGGAGTGCAGGTTCGACGAAGGCCATTACATCAACCACGGACCGTGGCGCATTCCGCTGCATCACCAGTCCACGCTGTACTACACCCGCCTGTTCGAAGTTCCGCTGGAAGTGATGGTCAACGACAACGACCATTCTTATGTGTACTTGCAGAATGGCGGCCCGCTGGCCAACCGGCGTTTGCGTCCGGCCCAGGTCAAGGCCGACATGCGCGGCCATGTGGCGGAGCTGCTGGCCAAGGCGGTCAAGGGGAATATGCTGGATCAGGAGCTGAGCGCGGACGACAAGCGCGCGCTGCTCGACTACCTGGCGCACGAGGGGCAGCTGGACCAGGTGGACCTGCGTTACAAGGGCCGCAGCGGCCGCGGCTACGCAGTCAATCCCGGTGCCGGGTTGAATCCCGGTACTGCATCGGACCCTCTGGGCTTCGAGGAGCTGCTGCAGTCCCGCATCGGCAATGTTTACAGCGCGGTGCAGGACTTCCCGATGCAGAACACCATGTTCCAGCCGGTGGGTGGCATGGACCAGATTGCCAAAGCATTCGAAAAGCGTGTCGGCCGACACATCCAGTACAAGGCCGAAGTGCAATCGATCACCCATGGTGAGCGCGACGTGAAGGTGACCTACAAGGACACCGCCAGCGGCAAGCTGCGCAGCGTCACGGCCGACTATTGCCTGTGCACCTTGCCGCTTTCCGTGCTGCGCCATGTGGAGACGGACTTCTCCGACAAGTTCAAGCAGGCCATTGCCACCGTCGCCTATGCGCCGGTCGGCAAGATCGGCCTGCAGATGAAGCGCCGCTTCTGGGAAGAGGACGACCAGATCTACGGCGGCCATGTGCTGACCGATATGGCGGGCATCAACACGATCTCGCTGCCTTCTTCGAACTGGCAGAAGAAGAAGGGCGTTCTGCTGGGCTACTACAACTACCAGACCTCGGCCATCGAAGTGAGTGCGCTGTCGCCGGCCGAGCGGGCCGAATTTGCCGTCAAAGCCGGCGAACAAATCTTCCCGGCCTACCGTTCCTCCTTCGAAAACGCCTTCTCCGTGGCGTGGCACCGCGTGCAATACAACCTTGGCGGCTGGGCTGACTGGAATGAAGAAAAGCGCAAGACGGTCTATCCGCTGCTGCTGGAAGGCGAGGGCAGGGTGATGCTGGCCGGCGAGCACCTGAGCTACCTGGGCGGCTGGCAGGCCGGCGCCATCGAATCGGCATGGCAGCAGCTGCAACGCATTCATGAAAGGGCAAGCGCATGACATTAAGGACCATTCTCATTGCGGCGCTGCTGATCGTGCACGGCGGCGCCAGGGCCGACGGCAAGGCGCTGTTCACGAAGAACTGTGCGGCCTGCCACCAGGCCAGCGGCAAAGGCATTCCCGGCGCTTTCCCTGCATTGGCGGGCAACAAGTTCGTGCAGGGGCCGCCGGCCGAAGTGGCGGCCGTGCTGCTGAAGGGGCGCGGCGGCATGCCTGACTTCAGCCCGACGCTGTCCGACGCGGACATCGCCGAGGTGCTGAGCTATGTGCGCAGTGCCTGGGGCAATCAGGCGGACGCGCTGCCGGAGCAGGAAGTCGCCGCCCTGCGCGACACATTAAAGGTGGAGAAG
>NZ_JBFRDW010000145.1:0-10589 GCF_052113985.1 Pseudoduganella sp. RAF53_2
GTCGTCGTGAAACCTGCCGAGGTGACGCCTATGCTGGCCCTCGAACTGGCCCGCATCTGCATTGAAGCTGGTGTGCCGGCTGGCCTGATCAGCGTCCTGCCGGGCAAAGGCTCGGTGATTGGCGACGCGATCACGCTGCACCCGCTGGTCAAGCGCGTGTCCTTCACTGGCGGCACCAGCACCGGCAAGCATATCGCCCACATCGCCGCCGACAAGATGATGCCGGTGTCGCTGGAACTTGGTGGAAAGTCGCCGACCATCGTGTTCGAAGATGCTGACCTGGACCACGCCGTAGCAGGTGTGCTCTATGGGATCTTCAGTTCTTCGGGCGAATCCTGCATTGCCGGTTCGCGCCTGTTCGTGGCACACGGCATCTATGACGCCTTCATGGAACGACTGGCCGCGGGCGCCGCTGCCCTGCGGGTTGGCGATCCCGCCGACGAACGCACCCAGCTTGGCCCGCTGATTACCGCGCGCCATCGCGACAGCATCGAGTCCTATGTCGCGCTGGGCGTGTCCGAAGGTGGCCGGGTGCGCACTGGTGGCATGCGTCCGCAAGGCGCGGCTTTCGAGAAGGGCAACTACTACCTGCCGACCATCATCGAGGATGTGACTAACCAGATGCGCATCTGCCAGGAAGAGATCTTTGGCCCTGTGCTGGTGGTCATGCCTTTCAGCAGCGAAGAAGACCTGATCGAACAGGCAAACGACAGCGTGTATGCACTGGCAGCCGGTATCTGGACGCAGGACTACAAAAAAGCCTGGCGTTTCGCACGCGCCGTCCAGGCGGGCAATGTGTGGATCAACACTTATAAGCAGTTTTCCATCTCGACCCCGTTCGGCGGCTGGCGCGACAGCGGCCTGGGACGCGAAAAGGGCCGCCTGGGCATCCTGCAGTACATGGAACAGAAAAGCGTCTACTGGGGCATGAACGACATGCCGCTGCCGTGGGCTAACGGAGGAGCGAAATAATGGACGTACTGGGTATCGACGAAATCACCTACGGCGCGGATGACCTGCCGGCCTGCAAGCGCTTCTTCAGCGACTGGGGCCTGCAACTGAAGGACGAAAGCGACGCAGCGCTGGTGTTCGAAACGCTGAACGGCTGCCGCGTGATCGTGCGCCGCAGCGACGACTCTGCACTGCCGGCCGCCATCGAAGCCGGTCCGACGCTGCGCGAAGTGGTGTGGGGCGTATCGTCCGCCGAAGTGATCGAGCGCTTCAGCAACCGCATGCGCGCCCTGCCCGGATTCACCGCCAGCGGCGAGCGCGTGGGCTGCACCGATCCGAACGGTCTGGCCGTGCGCTTCCAGGTCACACGCAAGCACAATGTCAGCGTCGAATGCGCCAAGATGAACACCTGGAACGACAAGCCGCGCATCAATGAGCGCAGCCCGGCCTATGAACGCGCCACGCCGATCGAAGTTGGCCACGTGGTCTTTTTCGTGAAGGATGTCGCGGCCTGCGAAGCCTTCTACCGCGAGCACTTCGGCTTCGTGCCATCCGACCGATATCCGGGCCGCGGCGCCTTCCTGCGCTGTGCCGATGTGGGCGGCCACCACGACCTGTTCCTGCTCCAGACGCCTGATCCGAAGGCTGGCCTGAACCATGTGGCCTTCACCGTGCGCGATATCCACGAAGTCTTCGGCGGTGGAATGAACATGTCCCGCCACGGCTGGGACACGCAGCTCGGCCCTGGCCGCCATCCGATTTCGTCCGCCTACTTCTGGTACTTCAAGAACCCGGCCGGTGGCCTGATTGAATACTACGCCGACGAAGACCAGCTGGACGAGCACTGGGAGCCGCGCGAATTCGAACCCGGCCCCACCGTGTTCGCCGAGTGGGCCATCGAAGGCGGCATCGACGGCAATACCCGCCGCCAGCGCAATGCCAAAGGCCCGGACGGCAAGTTCCTGACCGATAAACCAAAAAATTGAACGGAGACCATCATGCAAGAACGCTACCTGAAAGTACACCAGTCGCGGCGCCGCGAACCAACGCCTTACGAGGACCTGTTGGGCGACTCCATCGAGCGCGGCTTCGCTGCCGGCATTACCGAGCTGTCCGCCCTGGTCGCACACCTGAACCGCCAGGGACCGAACTACCCGAACGGCGGAGAGTGGACCGTCGAAGGATACCAGGCCGAAATCGCGCGCCTGGCCGCTGAATGCTGATCGAGAAGGAATCGTCATGAGAACCGTAGCAAACGACCCGGTTGAAGCCGTCCTGAACGCGGGCCTGAAAGACCTGTGGTATCCGATCTGCCCTTCCCACTTTGTCGGCGAGCGTCCCGTATCCCTGCGCCGGCTTGGCCAGAAATTCGTGCTGTGGCGCGAATCGAATGGCGCCTTGCACGCATTGGAAGATCATTGCCCACACCGCGGCGCGCCGCTGTCAAAGGGCATTGCGCTGGGCGACCGCATCGCCTGCGGCTACCACGGCGTGCAAATCCGCTTCGACGGCGTCGTGACCAGTGTTCCCGGCAGCCCTGGCTGCAAACTGGAAGGTTCCAAAGCCACCCGCCGCTTCCACGTCAAGGAAGCTGCCGGCGCCATCTTCCTCTTCAACGCCAGCAAGGACGTGGACGAACCGCCACCACTGAACCTGCCTGCGGAACTGAGCAACAACGAAGAGTATTCGCACTTCCTGTGCTACGCCGAATGGAGCGGCGGCTACCGCTACGCGCTGGACAATGTGCTGGACCCGATGCACGGCACCTTCCTGCACAAGCAGTCGCACACCATGGCCGAAGGCGAATCGACCGCCACCTTCCGCGTGCGTGACACCGATACAGGCTTCGTCTTCGAGAAGGAAGGCCAGCGCGACGTGAACTTCGACTGGACCGAGTGGGGCGAAACCGGCGTGCACTGGATGCGCCTGGAGATCCCGTATCCGAAAACTGGCGGCCCTGGCGGCAACTTCATCATCGTTGGCGGCTATTCTCCGATCGAAGAGAACGCGAGCGCCATCTTCTTCTGGCGAGTACGCAAGGTGCAGGGCTGGCAGCGCGACACCTGGCGCTTCCTGTACAAGAATCGCCTGGAGGCGCGCCACTGGCACGTGCTGGAACAGGACCGCGAGATCCTGGAAGCGATGGAACCAGATGCCAATCAGCGCGAGATGCTGTACCAGCACGATATGGGCATCGTCCGCCTGCGCCGCCACCTGCGCAACCTGGCCAAGGAACAACTGGCCGCCGAAGAGAAGCAAAGCTGATTCACGGGAGTTCGCATCATGAGCAACAGCCAACAGATCACAGTGCGCGTACAGCAGATGCGCTTCGAGGCCAACGGCATCGTCAGCGTGGAGCTGGTGTCGCCGGAGGGAGCCGACCTGCCGCCGTTTTCGGCCGGCGCCCACATCGACCTGCACCTGCCGAATGGCGTGGTGCGCAGCTACTCGCTGTCGAATTCACCGATGGAGCGCCAGCGCTATGTGATCGGCGTGCTGCACGACCGTAACAGCCGCGGTGGCTCGCGCTACGTGCATGAACAGCTGCGCGTTGGTTCGGCCATCCAGATCGGCACGCCGCGCAACAACTTCCCGCTGGAGACATCGGCGCCGCACACGGTCCTGATCGCGGGCGGCATTGGCATCACGCCGATCTATTGCATGTTCAATGAGCTGCTGCGCCAGGGTAAATCGGTGGAGTTGTTCTATTGCTCGCGCAGCCGCGGCGAGGCCGCCTTCGTGCAGCAGCTGAGCGCTGATGGCCGTGTGCGGACTCACTTCAACGATGAAGCGGGTGGCGTGCCGGACCTGCGCGCCTTCCTGGCAAGCAAACCGTCGAGCGCGCACTTCTACTGCTGCGGTCCGACGCCGATGCTGAATGCTTTCGAACAGTTCTGCGAAGAGCTTGAGTTGCCTAACGTGCATATCGAACGCTTCGCCGCTGCGGAACCAGTGGTTGCCATGCAGTCGGATTCCTACGAATGCGAGCTGGCGCAGTCGAAGAAGATCGTGCTGGTCCCTTCCGGGAAATCGCTGCTGGATGCTCTGCTTGATGCGGGCATCCCGGTCGATCACAGCTGCCGCGAGGGCGTGTGCGGGTCCTGCGAAACGGCCGTCATCGACGGCCAGATTGAACACCGCGATGGCGTGCTCACAAAAGCGGAGCGCACCTCGGGCAAGACCATGATGGTCTGCGTTTCAGGCTGCAGTGGCCGCAAGCTCGTACTAGACCTGTAAGCCGTTTTTCCTTATCACCGAATTAGCGTTTTCTACAAACGCGGCCTCGTGCCGCCTATACAAAAGCAAAGGGGAGTATATGAAGAGGGCAAACTACATCGCTCAGGCAGCCGTTGCATCCGCCGTCGCGATTTCCGGTGCAGCAGCTCACGCGCAGAGCAGCGTCACCATTTACGGCAGCCTGGATGCAGGAGTGGCTTATGTGAGCAATGTGGCTGGCGGTTCCGTTACCCGCGTGGACCAGGGCACGATGCAGCCGGACCGCTTCGGCTTCAAGGGCAGCGAAGACCTGGGCGGCGGCATGAAAGCGATCTATCAGCTGGAGGGCGGCTTCTTTACCGACACCGGCAATCAGACCAACGCCAACCGTCTCTTCAACCGCCTGAGCGTTGTCGGCCTGTCCGGCGATTTCGGCACCTTCACCCTTGGCAATATGCCGGACCTGGTGTTCGATTACGCGGGCAAGCTGAGTAACGGTTATCAGCTCACCAACTGGTATCTCTTCCACCCAGGGAATCTGGACTCGCTGGCCAATACTTCGCAGTTCAATAACGCCGTGCGCTATACGTCGCCTACCTATAGCGGCTTGACCGGCAGCGTGATGGTGGGTTTCGGTGAGCAGCCGGGCGACAACAAGAAAGGCCGCAACGTCAGCGCTGGCCTGAATTACGCCAACGGCCCGTTGAAACTGGTCTTCGCGTACAGCCGCCTGAACGACCGCGCTGCGGGCTATGCCGGCACTTATCTCGGCTCTCTTGGCCTGGGCAGTGCCGCCAGCGTGTTCAACCGCCTGACCACTTACGCGGCCGGCGGCGGCTATGTGGTCGGCAGTTGGCGCCTGAATGCAATCTACACGCAAACCAAGGCCGACCTGCCGGCTGTGAGCTTCAAGCAGAAGAACATCGACCTTGGCGCAGCCTGGAAGTATGGCGAGAAGTCCACGCTGAACATGGGCTACACCCACACCAAACAAGGCGACGCCAAGTGGAATCAGGTCAGCCTGAGTAATGTGTACGCCTTCTCCAAGCGTACGGAATTCTATGTGCAGGGCGCCTATCAGCGCGCCGGCGGCGCAGCGAAGTTCGCCATCCAGAACAGCACCGGCGTGGCCGACGGACGCAGCCAGTTCGTGACCACTATCGGCGTGCATCACCTCTTCTAAACCGCAGCCGTGTGCGGGCCGCGCTGCCCGCACGCGCTTCTGGAGAATTGCATGTTCAAAAACTATAAAATCGGCGCCCGCCTCGCTGCGGGCTTCGGCATTGTTGTGGCCCTGCTGTGCGGGATCGTCGTCATGGCGGAGCGTAGCCTGGCTGCGTTGAACGACGCCACATCGCAGATTGTCCAGGATCGCTATCCGCAAGTCGTGCTGACGACGGACCTGATCCTGCAGCTGAACGAAAACGCCATCTCGATGCGCAATATGCTGCTGGCCGATAATCCGGACATGCTGAAGGCGGAAACTGCCGCCATCGCGGCGGGCGAACAGCGCGTCGCCGATGGTCTCAAGCGGCTGGAAGGCATGCTGTCCAGCGACGCCGGACGCAAGGCGTATCAGGACATCATCGCCCTGCGCGCGAAGTACCTTACCGGTCAGGCCGAATTCATGAAGCTCGCAGGCAGCGGCGGTACGGTGGATGCATCCACCCTGCTGATGACCACTCTGCGCGCCGACCAGCTGGCCTACACCAACCGCATGAAGGGCTTCCTTGCGGGCGGCGGCAAACTGATGGAAAAGAGCGGGCAGGATGCCGAACAGCTTTATCGCGATAAGCGCTTGCAAATCCTCCTGCTGGCCAGCGTGGCCTGCCTGCTGGCTGTGGGCTTCGGCATCTGGATCACCCGCTCGATCACCCAGCCGCTGGACCGGGCGGTACGCGTCGCCCGTACGGTCGCTGCGGGAGATTTGAGCAGCCGCATTGAAGTCCACTCCCGCGACGAAGTGGGACAATTGCTGGCGGCCCTGCAGGACATGAACGAAAGCCTGCGCAAGATCGTCAGCGAAGTGCGCAGCGGCACCGAGGCGATCGCCGGCGCGGCCAATGAAATCGCGCAGGGGAATATGGATCTCTCCGCGCGTACCGAGCGCCAGGCCAGCGCGCTGGAGGAAACCGCGTCCGCCATGGAAGAACTGACGTCCACCGTGGAGCAGAACGCCCAGCATGCGGACGATGCACGCCAGAGCGCGCGCGTTGCATCCGGCGTGGCAAGCAATAGCAGCGAAGTGGTGGCGCAGGTCATGCGCACGATGGATGAGATCAGCCATTCCTCGCGCCAGATTGCGGACATCACCAGCGTCATCGACGGCATCGCCTTCCAGACCAATATTCTGGCCCTGAACGCGGCAGTTGAAGCGGCACGCGCCGGCGAGCAGGGGCGCGGCTTTGCGGTTGTCGCCTCCGAAGTGCGTACGCTCGCCCAGCGCTCCGCGGCCGCGGCAAAGGACATCAAGAACCTGATCGACGCTTCCAGCGCCAGTGTCGCCAATGGCAGCCGCCTTGCGCAGCAGGCCGGCGCCACCATGCAGGATGTGGTGGCCAGCGTGGTGCAGGTAGCAGACCGCGTGAGCGAGATCGCCGCCGCCAGCGCCGAACAAAGCAGCGGCCTGGCGCAAGTCAATGTGGCCGTGGTGGAGATGGACGAAACCACGCAGCAGAATGCGGCCCTCGTCGAACAGGCCGCAGCCGCCGCACAATCGATGCAGGAACGTGCGGCCGGACTGGCGCAATTGGTCAGCGTGTTTCGTCTCGATTTGCACACCGCACCGCAGCCGCCGCGTGTTAGCATGACGCAGCGCCCGAGACTGGCCGCGTGAATTGCAGAGAGGTAGCGGATGGAGGAAATCAGCGTATCGTCATGGACTGAATTCATGGCCTTGTCCACCACGTTGGACGGCTGGGCCTTCCGCGGCCAGAAGGACGCACGCTGGCCGCTGATCACGTCGCTCGAACGCTACCTCAGCGCCTACATGCCGGACCGCAGCAGCTGGCGCCTGCGCGAGGAACGCGCCATCCGCATCTTCCGCCGCAAGGCACACAACTATCTGAGCGACACGCGCGTTCTGGAAAACGATCTGCGCTGCCTGGCGCTGATGCAGCACCATGGCGCGCCGACACGTCTGCTCGATTTCACGAAATCGCCTTTTGTGGCGGTATTCTTCGCGCTGGAGCAAGCCACGCGCGACGCCGCGATCTATGCCCTGAACACGCCGCGTCTGTGGACCGCGGCACCGCGCACGCGGTCGGACTGGAATCGCGATGCCATCGATCCCCGCACGCAGGGCAATTTCGAGCAGTATTTCCTGCCAAATGAACATGGCGTGCTGTGGATAGGTGAGCCGACCGAGATGGACCGGCGACTGGTGGCGCAATCCGGCACGCTGGTGGTGCCGGGCATTCTGGGCCGGCCAATGGACGAGATCCTGCAGGACTATGGCGACAGCGACCGCCTGCTGAAGAAGATCGTGTTGCCGCTGTCCATGCGCGAAGAGGCCATGAAGGCCCTCTACCGCATGAATATCACCAATGCCACGCTGTTCCCCGACCTTGATGGCCTGGCACGCTCTATCGGCCTGGAGCTGGAAATGCTGTGGCAGGTCGACCGCGCCTGATCAGCGCTGTCCCAGCCTGGTTTCCCCGAACAGGCTTTTCAGCTCGCGCGGCTGCGAGCGCCAATACTGAGGCGGTGCATCCACCTGCGCGTTCAGCACGGCGGCGGCGTGCCACGGCCAGCGCGGGTCGTACAGCATGGCGCGCGCCAGGCCCACCATGTCCGCCTGGCCGGAGGCGATGATGGACTCGGCATGCGCCGGCTCCGTGATCAGGCCCACGCCGATGGTCGGCATCTGCACTTCTTTCTTGATGCGCTTGGCGAACTGAATCTGATAGCCGGGACCAAGCGGAATTTTCTGGTGCGGCGACACGCCACCACTGGACACGTGGACGAAGTCCGCGCCGCGATCCTTCAGCGCACGTGCGAACACCACGCTCTGGTCCTCGTCCCAGCCGCGCTCCACCCAGTCGATTGCGGAAATACGCATGCCCACCGCCATGGATGGCGGGACGGCGGAGCGTACTGCTTCAAATACTTCAAGCGGGAAGCGCATGCGGTTCTCCAGCGTGCCGCCATACTGGTCGGTGCGCTGGTTGGCGATCGGCGACAGGAACTGATGCAGCAGGTAGCCGTGGGCGCCGTGGATCTCGATGGCTTCGATGCCCAGCGCATGCACGCGCCGTGCGGCGGCGATGAAGTCCTGCTTCACTTTCTGCAAGCCTGCTTCGTCCAGCGCGGTTGGTGTGCGCTCACCTTCGCCGTGCGGCACAGCGGACGGCGCCACCGTCTGCCATCCGCCCTCTTCCAGCGGAAGCATGCAGCCGCCCTCCCATGGACGCGCGCTCGACGCCTTGCGGCCCGCATGGCCCAGTTGCACCGCCAGTTTGATCGGCGAATATTTGCGGACCGCCTGCACTACCGGCAGCAGCGCCTGTTCATGTTCATCGGACCACAGCCCCAGATCGTGAGGCGAAATGCGCGCTTCAGGCGAAACGGCGGTCGCTTCCAGAATCAGCAGCGCGGCACCGGACAAGGCCAGGTGGCCGAGGTGGACCATGTGCCAGTGCGTCGCGCGGCCTTCGTCGGCGGAATACTGGCACATCGGTGCAATGGCGATGCGGTTCGCCAGCTGCAGCGGCCCGATCGCATAAGGTGAAAACAGCTGGCTCATTATTCCTCCTTCAGCGCCTCGACCTGGATGCGCAGATCCACATTCATTTTGAATCCAAAGTCCTTGCCCGCAGCCAAACCGAATTCGTCGCGCTGGATGGTGGTGTAGACGTCCGCGCCACACAGCTCACGCTTCAGCATTGGATGCGGCACGCATTTGAACGATTTGATTTGCAGCGTAGCGGGCTTGGTCACACCGTGCAGCGTCAGATTGCCAACGGCCTGCGTCGGCGCACCGTTCTGGAAACCGGCCAGCCTGCCCTTGAAAACGGCTTCCGGGAATTTTTTCGCATCGAAGAATTCGGGCTTCACGGCCCAGTCATTCAGCATGTCCTGTCCGAAGTCGATGCTATCCAGTTCAACCTTCACTTCCAGCRTGCCGTTGCCTGCGGCCTTATCCAGCATCACCGTGCCGGAAGATTTGTTGAACTTGCCGCGCCAGACCGAAATGCCCATGTGGTCGGCCTCGAAGCTTGGGTAGGTGTGATTCGGATCGATCTTGTAGGTTGCAGGCGTGGCGTGCGCCAGACCAGCGGCCAGCAACAGCAGTACGGACAATCGTTTCATTGAGTTCTCCAAACGTTACAGATGCTTACTTTTGATACAGCGACACGTCTAGCTTACAGCCGGGCTGCCCGTTAATCTGGAGCCAAGTTTCAACACCAACGAAGAAGGAGCACATTATGAACGACAAGATCCCGACCGTAACGCCTCGTATCCATCCCCTGGTTGCCGGTGCTGCGATTTCCGTGACCGTGCTCGCCCTCGTTGGAACGGCAGCGATTGCCGGCTGGCTTCCTACTTCGAACGCGAATGCGCCGGCCGCTGCCAATCAGCTTTCGGCCCCTGTCGCGGCTACGGCCGCGCAGRCTCCGGCCCAATACCCGGCACAGTATGCCCCGAACCAGGCCGACGCGCAGGCACAGTATGCCGCCCAGCCGCCAGCACCGGCCGCAGAACAGGCTCCGGCATCGCGCCCTCGCCCGCGCGTACACCACACGCAGCCCGTGCAGCAACAGGCGTCCTACCAGGAACCGGCATCACGTCCGGCCCCAGCGCCTGAGGCCCATGGCCCGAACTACCTGGGCATCGGCACCGGCGCCGTGATCGGCGGCCTGCTGGGCAACCAGGTCGGCAAGGGCAAGGGCCGCACGCTGGCCACGATCGCCGGCGCTATCGGCGGCGGCTACGTCGGCAACGAAGTCCAGGAACGCTCGCGCCAGCAGCCTTAATCGTAAAGTCCATCCCCTCCAGCCGCCGCGCGCAAGCCCGGCGGCTTTTTTTTACAGATCGTAAGGACCGAGGAAGTCCATCTTGCCGACCTTGACGCCCTGGTTGCGCAGGATGTCGTGCAGGGTCGTGAGGTGGAAGTAGAAATTGGGCAGGCCGAAGTCCAGCAGATAATTCTCGCCATTGAAGGTCGGCTTGAAAGAACCGAAGTTCAGGGAAATTTCGCGCGTTTCGCTGCCATCGTATGCAGACTGCGGCACGCTTTCGATATAGGCGATGGTCTTGGCAATGCGCTCCTGCAGCTGGGCGAAGGTCGCTTCATCGTCAGGGAACTTCGGCGCGGTCACGCCGCTCAGGCGCTCGACGGAACCCTTGGAAGTATCGCTGGCACGCTGCACCTGTGCGCTCAGCGGCAGCATATCGTCCACCAGGCGGGCGGACAGCAGGGC
>NZ_JBFRDW010000146.1:0-10577 GCF_052113985.1 Pseudoduganella sp. RAF53_2
GAATCCGTCGCATGTGATCGCCGGTGTGCACGAGGCGGTGAAGGAGCTGAACGAGCACGTGCTGCCGAAAGATGTGCAGGTGGTGCCTTACCTGGACCGCAGCGGCCTGGTGGACGCCACCGTGCATACGGTCGGCAAGACGCTGATCGAAGGCGTGGTGCTGGTGACCATCGTGCTGGTGCTGTTCCTCGGCAGCCCGCGCGCAGCGCTGATTGCGGCGGTAACGATTCCCGCTTCGCTGCTGGTGGCCTTCATCCTCATGCGCCATTTCCATATTCCGGCTAACCTGCTGTCGCTGGGCGCCATCGACTTCGGTATCATCGTTGACGGCGCGATCTTCGTGCTGGAGAACATCCTGCGCCGCCGCGAAGAACAGAGTGAAGGCCTGATGTCGGGCGAAGATGCGATGAAGGCCACCATCCAGGTGATGCGCCCGACCGTGTTCGGCATGGTCGTCATCATGCTGGCCTACCTGCCGCTGTTCGCCTTCCAGCGCATCGAGTACAAGCTGTTCTCTCCGATGGCCTTTGCAGTCGGCTTTGCGCTGCTGGGYGCATTGCTGATGACGATGACGCTGGTGCCAGGTCTTGCGTTCTGGGCCTTCCACAAGCCACGCAAGATCTTCCACAACAGGCTGCTGGACTGGATGATGCCGCGCTACGACAGCCTGCTGCAAAAGCTGGTTGGCCGCTCCGGCGCCGTGATCGGCATCGCCGTCGCCACGCTGGCCGGCGTCGTCTTCCTTGGCGCCACCATTGGCCGTGACTTCCTGCCGACGCTGGACGAAGGCTCGATCTGGTTGCAGGTCACGCTGCCGCCAGGGATCTCATTGGAAAAAGCGGGCAAGATGGCGGATGCGCTACGCGAAGCGACTCTGAAGGAGCCGCAGGTCGCACACGTGGTGACGCAGCTGGGCCGCAACGATGAGGGCACCGACCCGTTCACGCCTTCGCACATCGAAACCGCCGTGGCCTTGCATCCATATGCTGAATGGCCGTCCGGCATGAGCAAGCAGGACTTGATCRACAAGCTATCGGCGCGGTTCAAGGAACTGCCGGGCACCGACGTTGGCTTCTCGCAGCCCATGATCGATGGCGTGCTGGATAAGCTGGCCGGCGCACACAGCGACCTGGTAGTGAAAGTGTACGGTAACGACTTCCGCGAAACGCGCCAGGTTGCCACCTCCGTGGTCAATCTGCTGAAGACTGTGCCCGGCGCGGAGGACGTGATACTGGACCAGGAACCCCCACTGCCGCAGCTGCGCATCGACGTCGACCGCAATGCCGCGGCACGCCTCGGCATCAATGTGGCGGATGTGATGGCGCTGATCGAAACCGGCATCGGCGGCGCGCCTGTCACGCAAATGTATGTGGATGATCGCAGCTACAACGTGGTCACGCGCTTTGCAGGCGCCACGCGCAACGATCCGGCCGCCATCGGCAACCTGGTGCTGACTGCCGCCAACGGCGCCCACGTGGCGCTGGCCCAGGTGGCGAAGATCCACTTTGCCGAAGGTGAAACGACGATCACGCGCGAGATGAGCCTGCGCCACCTGACCGTGCGTACCAACCTGCGTGGCCGCGACCTGTCATCCTTCCTGGAAGACGCGCAGGGCCGCATCGAGCATGAGATCACTTACGACCACGCGCGCTATCGCATCGTATGGGGCGGCCAGTTCGAGAACCAGCAGCGCGCGGTGGCACGTCTGGCTGCCATCGTTCCGGGCGCGCTGCTGCTGATGTTCGTGCTGCTGTTCGCCGAATTCGGCAACCTGCGCCAGCCTGGCCTGATCCTGCTGGCGGTGCCGCTGTCACTGCTGGGCGGTCTGCTGGCTCTGCATCTGCGCGGCATGACGTTCAACGTGTCGTCAGCGGTGGGCTTCATTGCGCTGTTTGGCGTGGCGGTGCTGAATGCGGTCGTGATGCTGGCGAACCTGAACCGCTGGCGCAAGAAATCCGGCTTGCCGCTGCGCGAAGCGGTGATTGGCGGTGCGCGTGAACGTCTGCGTGCAGTGCTGACCACCGCCACTGTTGCGGCGCTGGGTCTGGTGCCTGCCGCTCTGGCGCATGGCCTGGGCAGCGACGTACAGCGTCCGCTGGCGACCGTGGTGGTGGGTGGGCTGGTGACGGCCACCGCGCTGACGCTGGTGCTGCTGCCGGCCATGTACTACCTGGTGGAAGACCGTGTCGCCCGCCGCAGGGCCGAAGCCAAGGTCGCCCTGGCTGAAGTGGAAGGAGAAAAACCATGATCGCAATTCGTGTGATGTCCGCAGCGGTGGCGCTGGCTCTGGCTGGTTGCGCCGTGGGACCTGACTTCAACCGTCCGGAGGCGCCTGCTGGCGCGCGCTATGCGTCTGAGACGCCGGCGCAGACCGTATCCTCGGCCAGTGCGGCGGGCGTGTCGCAACGCTTTGACGACACGCTGTCCGTGCAGGCGCAATGGTGGACGTTGTTTGGTTCCGATGCGCTGAACCAGCTGGTGGCCGATGCTTTGAAGGCCAACCCGGATTTGCAGGCGGCGGAAGCGGCCTTGCGCGTGGCGCAGGAATCCACCGCTGCGCAGCGTGGCAGCTTCTGGCCGACCGTGGATCTGCAATATCAGCCGACGCGCCAGCGCGTAGCAGATCCGCTGTCCAGTCCAACGGCGTCCGGGACCAATCTGTACACGCTGCATACGGCGCAGCTGAATATTGGCTATGTTCCCGACGTCTTCGGCGGCACGCGCCGCCAGGTGGAAGCCTCGGCCGCGCAGGCTGAAGTAGCGCAATTCCAGCGCCATGCAGCCTGGCTGACGCTGACATCCAATATCGTCGCTGCGGCCATTCAGCAGGCCGCGTTGCAGGCGCAGTTGCAGGCGACACGCGATTTGATTGGCCTGGCGCGCGACCAGCTTGACGTGATTGCGCGCCAGCGCCAGGCAGGCCAGCTTGGCGCGGCCGATGTCGCGGCGCAGGAAGCAGCGCTGGCGCAGCTGGAGGCCGGTGTGCCGGGGCTGGAGAAGCAGTTGTCACAGCAGAAGCATGCCCTGGCCGCGCTGACCGGGCGCTTCCCGGATGCGGAGATCGCGCCGCTGCAGCTGGATGCACTTAAGCTGCCGGACGAACTGCCACTGAGCCTGCCCGCGCAGCTGATTGAGCAGCGTCCGGATATTCGCGCCGCGGAGGCGCAGCTGCACGCGGCCAGTGCGCAGATTGGCGTGGCAACCGCCGCGCGTCTGCCGAATATCTCCTTGACGGCGGCCCTGGGCAGTTCCGCGCTGACCGCTGGCACGCTGTTCAAGTCCGGCACTGGCGAGTGGGGCATCGGCGCCGACCTGGTGCAGCCGATCTTCCGCGGCGGCGCCTTACGTCATCAGCAACGGGCGGCAGAAGCGGCTTAYGATCAGGCGGCGGCGCAATACCGCGCGACCGTGCTGACTGCGTTCCAGAACGTGGCCGATACGCTGTCCGCGATTCAGTCTGATGCGCAGGGCCTGCGTGCTGCTGCGGCAGCCGAGCAGGCAGCGCGCCGGAGCCTGCAGATCGCGCGAAAACAGCAGCAGGTTGGCATGGCCGGCCGTCCGGCAGTGCTGCTGGCGCAGCAGGCCTACCAGCAGAGCGTGATCGCTTTGTCGCAAGCCCGTGCGGCGCGCTACGCGGACACGGTGGCGCTGTATCAGGCGCTGGGTGGTGGCTGGTGGCTTGAGGGCCAGGCCAGCACGCTGCCTGGTCGCTGACGGTGACGCGGTCGAGGGCAGGTGCAGCGGCTTGCGCGCGGCAATGTGCGGCACGTGGCTGGCTTCGGGGCAACGATCATTTGCGTCGCCGCTCGCGGTTGAGCCGCGGGCGGGGTGCCAATGGCGATGGATCAGGCGCCGCCGAAAAAGTCGATGTAGCGCGAGCGCAGCCACTGGATGCGGGTCAGCAGCGCTTGTTCTTCGGGCGAGTGTGCGGGCGTGATCAGGCACGCGGGCAGCTCGCGGCGGGCGTGATGGCCGGCGGACAGGTAATCGGCATACTGGCACAGCACATCGTCCACTTCGGCGCTGCGCTGGCCCGCATGTAGGCAGCTGAGAGCGACCGCCTGAGTGGCCGCGAACAGCGCCTCGGTGCGCGTGGCGTGGGATAGTGTGCCTTCAAACGCTGCTGCCTCCGCCTGCTTGCCCGCTGTGCGCAGGTCCTGCAGGACCGTTCGGCGGTCGCAGGTGCGGAGGATGCGCGCCAGCGTATGCCGCAATTGGTCGGATGCGCGTTCCGGCCACACGTATCGGAACATCACGCCCATCACCACCGTACCAAGCAGAATTCCGACCAGGCGGTCGCGGACAATCGTGACATCCTCGCTCGGCCCGTAACCGTGCAGGATGCACAGGAAGAACGCAAACGCCATCTGCCAGCCGAAATAGGCAATCCGTTCGCCGCCGGTGGAAATCCAGGCGCTCGCCAGCGCGACCGGCGCAATCAGCAACAGCAGACTGCCCAGAGATTCGAGATGCGGCACGATGAACACCGTCGCCAACAAGGCCAGCGCACCGCCAGTCAGCGCGCCCAGTATCCGCTGCGTGGCCTTGTGGACGGTGGCTCCGTTGGTTGTCAGTGCGATCACGGCGCAGGTGACGACGCAGGTGTGGATGCCCGGCCAGTTGAATCCCGTGTAGAGCACATAGCAGAGCATCGCCGCGAAAGTGACCTTCAGCGCGAACTGCATGTAGGCAGGATTGCTGAACGCATCGGCGGCGAARGGCTTTGGCTTGGACGCTGGCGCGGCATCAGCGGCGCCATCGCCTCGCTGGGCAGCGTCCCAGTGCTGCCAGACTTCGGCCATATCGGACTCCATCTCGCCCAGCAGCGAGTCCCGGGTCGCCCCGCCGCCGCTGTAGCGCTCCGCCGGCGTCAGCGCCGGGCCAGGGCTAAGGCCAGTGGCGCGGGCAGAGGCCAGGCCCGGAACGGGGCCTTGGGCAGCGTCGGGGCCTTGAGCAGGGGCGGGGCCTTGGTCAGGGGAGGGGGCGGAAGTGGGGGCGGGTGCGGGGGCGGGCGGAACTGGCGGTGCAGGCCGCTCGGCGGGATTGGCGACGCTACGCGCCATCGAAAGGCAGGCTTCGCGCAGGCGCTGCATGCGTGCCTCCTGCCCGGCCGAGGGAGGGCTGGACGGCAGCGCGGCCAGCATGCAGGCCGCTTCAATCAGCTCGCTCAGCGACGCCAGCGCTGCCCTGTAAGCCGGTACCCGGCGCGCGAAATCGGGATCGCTGCCGGCAAGCTTCATCAGCATGAAGGGCCGCATCGGATCGAGCGCGCGCATGGCGCCGGACGGCAAGGCCGGGCCGCTGCCCGACAATGTGAGATGGGTGGCCACGAAATTCAGGCGGAACAAGGCTTCTTCGCGCAGCAAGGCGACCGGCCGCGCAGGCAAAACCAGTACATTCACCAGAATGACGACCACAATCGAAAACGTCAGCGCAACCCAAAGCCACAGCGTGTCGCGTACCAGCGGTTCGCCGGCAGGATAAAGATCCACTGTCGATTGCGTGATGAGAAAAACAAATCCCAGCCCGAAACCAAGCGCCCCGAGAACGAAGATCCGCGACACATACATGCCTGCCGTGAACAGGATGGTCATCAGCGCCAGGCGCAAGGCCGGCTCATTGACCGTCACGCGGAATACCAGCAGGGACAGCACAATGGCGAGGCTGAACGCCACAATGAGCGCGATGCCCGTCTTGGCCGTCGTCGCCATGTCTTCGCGCGAAACGAAGAACACCATGTAAGCCGCCAGCGCCTGGCTGGGAACCTGCAGCGACATGGAAATACTGACGATGATCAGGCAGGCCAGCACCATGCGCATGGTGGCCTCCATGCGGCCCGGGTAGGGGCGCATCGACTCGCGCAGGAAGGAAAGCAAGGCGCCCGGCGCAGAGCCTTGCGGCTGGTCGCAGGCGTCAGCCGCGCTATTCATTTCGCCTGCCGCTGGCTGCTGTCGGAACTGACCACGGCCACGGCGGACGCGCCAATGCGGAATAAATCCTCAGCCGGCTCGGTCACGCGGATGCGCACCGGGAAGCGCTGCGCCACGTGCACCCAGTTGATCGAGCGGGGTACGCGCGGCAGGCCGCCGGCGCTGCCGCCTTCATCTGGCACTACGCCCCAGCCGACAGATTCGACCACGCCCTTGAATTTGCGGTCCGGGGCGCTCATCAGGTAGAGATTGGCCTGCGAGCCAATATGCATCTGCCCCAGCTCCGTTTCGCGGAAATTCGCGATCACATACCAGTTGCGCGTATCGATCAGCGTGAACAGTGCACGGCCCGCGGCGGCAAATTCGCCGACGGCGATTTTCAGGTCCACGATGCGGCCGTCGAACGGCGCGCGCACCACGGTCTGGTCGGCCAGGAACTCAGCGTGAGCCAAAGCGGCCGCCAGTTCAGCCTTCTGCGCCACCAGCGCCTCGACGCTGCTGACGGAACTCTGTGCGCGCTGCTGGTCAAAACGCGCAGCCTTCAACTCCAGACTGGCCGAATTGGCGGCCGTGCGGGCCAGATCGACCTGCTCCTTGCTGACAAATTCATCCTCCAGCAGCGGTTCCAGGCGCGCCAGCGAAGAACGTTTTTGTGCCGCGTTGTCGGCCGCGCGCGCCACGCTGGCCGCGCTGGCGGATGCGGCATGGGTTTGCGCGTCGACCTGGCGCTGTGTCAGGGCAATCTGGTGTTCCAGCGTGATGGCCTGCGCTTTCAGCTTCTGGACGTCGAGATCGTAGGGCGTGGGATCAATCCTGAACAGCACATCGCCTTTGTGGACAACCGCATTGTCGGTGGCTTTGAGTTCGACGATGCGGCCGGCGACTTGCGAAGCCACGCCGATGGTGTAAGCCTGGGCGTAGGCATCGTCGGTACGGGGCGAATGATTGATGGCGACCAGCGTGTAGCCGATGGCGATCAGTGCCAGCACGGCCACGATGGGAACGATAAGGCGGCGCCGCTTGGCGGCAGGCGGCTGGGAAGCAGGTACGGTATTCATGATGGTCTATCCACGGAACAGAATGATCCACGACAGCGCTGCAAAGAGCAGGGCAAGCATGGGGTAGAGCAGCGGCGGCGCCGGCGATTCGATGACGCCCGTCGCCCCGGCCAGGGCGCGCGCCACCAGCGTGGCGATGATACCCAGCAGGGCGCAGATCATCCAGTCGGGGAAGAAGGCGCCGAAGATGGCGACGCTTGGCGCGAGGCTGCAGCCGCTGCACAGCAGTGGAACGAGCACCAGGGCGGTCTTGAGGTGCATGATGAAGAAATCCTTGTACGAGTGGCCATCATGGCATCGTTGCCCGGAGGTGATCTTCAGCTTTTTTGCTCAGCGTTTTGATGTCTTGCGTATTTTTCCGTGAGATGGGGCCTGGGGCGGGAGATGGCCGATACACTGAAAACGTCTCTGTATCTTTTTCTGCCGCGCGATGTTCCTCCGTACTTCACTCCCGATCCTGGCCGGCGGTCTGCTGGCGCTGTCCTTTACCATGTCCGCCGCTGCCGAGGCTTTGTTTTGCGGTGGCAGCCATGCACCCGATGGCGAGAGCATCTCGCCCGATCGTCCGCAAACACTGCCCGATCTGATCGCGATCGGCATGAAGAATAATGCGGACACCCGAACTTCCTGGCTACAGGCGGAGGATGCTTCGCTCAACCTCGGCATCACGCGCAGCAAATTCGGCCCGATGCTGGCGGCGGAAGCGGTGGCCCTGCACGAGCATTCAGCCTTCCCGCTGCCGAAGAACCTCGATCCCAAAGGTTATTTCAAGTCGAATGCCGAAGGCTTCATCCCGTCGGTGGCGCTGAAATGGCTGGTGTATGACTCTGGCGGCAAGGAGGCGGCGATCGAACAGGCCAGCCAGGCCCTGGCCGGAGCCAGATTCAGCTTCAACGCCACGCACCGCAAGGTCACTATCCAGATCATGCGCCAGTTCTACCACCTGAGTGCCGTGCTGGCCCGGCGCGAAGCGGCCGAAGCTACGCTGCAGAATGCACTGATGGTCGAACAGGTTGCCCAGGCGCGCCGCCAGCGCGGCCTCGGTACGGCGCCGGAAGCGTTGCAGGCGCATGCCGCGGTGGCCGAAGCGCGCCTGCAGGTGGAAGATGCGATCACGGCGGTCGAGGATGGGCGCATGGCGCTGCTGGAAGCAATGGGCCTGCGCCCCGACACGGCGCTGTGCATCCAGGTGCCGGCCGGCGCACCCGAACCGGAAGGCGAGCAGAAAATCGACAAGCTGGTAGAGCAGGCAATTTCCAACCGGCCGGAGGTCCAGGCGGCGATGGCGCAGGTGCGCGCCGGCGAAGCCGCGGTGAACCTGGCGAAGTCCGATTACGGCCCCAAGGTGTTGCTGCACGCTCATGTGGGCGAAAACATCGGCCGCACCAGCTCCAATGGCGGCCCCTGGTCGTCGGTCAATCAGCCGATCTATGGCATTGGCGTCATCTTCCAGCTGCCGCTGTACGACGGCTCCATGCGCAAGAATAATGTGGCGCTGGCACACTCGAAGCAGGAAATCGCGCAGGCCAGGCTGGATAGTGTGAAAAACCAGGTGGTGCACGAAGTCGTCAAGGCGCGGCTGGATCTGACCCTGGCGCGGCGCCGCGTCGAATCGACCCAGGATTTGCTGGCGGCGGCGCAGGAATCCTTCAATTCAACGCTCAAGTCCTACAAACAGGGCTTGTCCACCATGCAGGAGCTGAGCGCCGCCACCGCATCGCTGGCGCGCGCGCAAACCTCGGCCAGCCAGGCCAACACCGATCAGCGCACTGCACGCGCCGTGCTGGCCTTCGCCGCCGGCGATATGCTGGACGTGCTGCCCTGATCTCAGCTGCGTGCGCGGTAGGCGGCCGGCGGCATGCCCGCCAATAGCGCGAAGCGCGTGGTGAAATAGCTCTGGCTCTTGTAGCCGACTTCGAAGGCGATGTCGGAAATCGGCTTGTCCGATTCCARCAGCATGCGCTTGGCAGCGTCGATGCGGCAACGCATGATGCGCTGATGCGGCGATTCGCCGGTGGCCTGCTTGAACAGGCGCGCGAAGTGGAATGGGCTGATGCCGACGTGGCCTGCGATGTCCTGGAAGCCGATGTCGTCATGGAAGTGCTGCTCGATGTATTCCAGTGCGCGGCGCAGTTTATAGCGCGGCAGGCCGCAGGAGGGCGTGTCCGGCGTGGTGGAGTAGTTAAGCAGCAGGTGCTGTCCCAGCACGACCGCTGCCGCTTCGAGATAGGCGCGATCTGGCGGCCCGTGGCGCTGCAGGCGCAGTTCCAGCGTGCGCGCGAAGTACAGCAGGAATGGGTCGACGGTGGCGTAATGGCCAGCCAGCATGAATTCGTTCATCCGGTGCTGTTCCGCCAATGTGCACAGGAAGTCCGCCGCGATCATCACTGTCGTCAGCGCGGCCTGGGCTGTGCCGTGGAAGCTGTGGCATATGCCGGCCGGGATCACGGCAACGTGGCGCTCGCCCAGCGCCACACGTTGCAGCTTGCCCGCCTCGTCGCGGTGGCTTAGTACAAAGCTGGATTCGGTGGTGGGCACGGCAATCGTGTGCGAGGCGAGAGCGTCTTCGCGTTCGCATGAGGGTTCACCGCGGCCTGTGCGTATCCTGATCGTTTCGCTTCGTGCTTCCGTCGGCGAGGGCGCGCCGCATGGCAGGTTTCGATCGTCGGGCATGATGAACTCCTCGCTTGAATGAGTTGCAACAATATCCAGAGAATGGCTGAGCGACAAATGAAGTCTGTTCAGCGCCGGCAGTGAATCCTGTTCACGATGGCGGCATGGCCGCAATGGTTTCCGAAATCAGCCATTTCAGGGCCGGGTCCTGTTCGCTGCGCTCGTGCCAGATCGCTTCCACATTCACTGTCAGTGGATCATAGGGCAGCGACAGCGCCACCACATCTCCCCTTTGGCTGGCGGCATGCACCAGGCTTTGTGGCAGGGTCGCCACCATGTCGGAATGGATGACGGTGGGGATCACGGTCGCAAAGTGCGGCACGGAGACGGCAGCCCGTCCCGCCGTGGTTTCGCCATCCTCGCGCAGCTCCATCAGGAAGCGTTCGATCCATACCCGGCGTGACACGCCGCGATCGTCGAGATAGCCGTGATTCGCCGCGTCGTTGCTGCCCGTGAGTTCGACCACGATGTGCGGGTAGCTCAGCAGCCGCTCGCGCGTCAGCGGGCCTTCGGTCAGCGGATGGCCTTTGCGCACGATCACCGTTTCCCGGTCGCGCCACAGCGTGTGGCGGCGCATGCGTTCGGGCAGCTCGGAAAACCAGCTGAAGGCGAGGTCGATACGGCCATCGTCCAGCTGGCGCACGGTGTCCGGCCGGTTGAATGGGAACACGCGCAAATCCACTTTGGGTGCGCTGCGCGCCAGGCGCGCGGCCAGGTGAGGAATCACGGTCAGGCTGCCGTAATCGGAAGCGGCCAGGCGGAATACGCGCGAAGTGGCAGTCGGATCGAAATGCTTGCGCACCAGCGCGCCGTCGATGCGCTCAAGGCCCGCGCGGATATGCGGCGCCAGTTCCATGGCGCGTGCGGTCGGCGTCATCACACCGTCGGCAGCGACGAACAGGCGATCGGACAGCAC
>NZ_JBFRDW010000147.1:0-10499 GCF_052113985.1 Pseudoduganella sp. RAF53_2
GATGAGTAGTATGGTCGATGCAAGTATCAGCATGCTTATGTTTGATTAATTCAGCTCGGTCTGAGCTCTTGGGCGAGCCCAATGAGAATCCCTTCAGGGCCTCGAATGTAGCAGAGCCGGTAGATATCTTCATATTGGGCCACTTCGCCGACGAGCTTCGCGCCGCGCTTGCCAAGCCGGGCCAGCGTGTCGTCGATATCCTCCACCGTGAACATGACGCGCAGGTAGCCAAGAGCATTCACTGGCGCGGTACGGTGATCGGCTGCCACCGGCGGCGCCAGAAAGCGGGACAACTCGAGCCGGCTGTGGCCATCCGGCGTACGCATCATCGCGATCTCAACGCGCATGCCGCGCAAGCCGGTGACGCCATCAGCCCAATCACCTTCGACCGGAGCGCGCCCTTCCAGCGTCAGGCCTAGTTCAGTGAAGAATTCAACAGCCGCGTCGAGGTTTTCCACGACGATGCCGACGTTATCCATACGCTTTACAGTCATAATCTCTCCTCAACTTCAGCGGCTGAACGGCGCCTTAAATGCCGGAGGACAGAGCCATCCCAGGACCGCCGCGACAATGAACAAAGCCGGCACATCGCCGATCAAATGGCCAGCATGCTCTGAATTGGCCATCGCCTGCATCGCCATCACTCCTCCGTGAACAATACTGGACCAGATGGTGAACGAAATAAGGCTGATGTGTTGTTCCGGGTTCCCGGCCGCGCGCAAAAGAAACACGCCCAACGTCGCATAGATGGCAATGATCATCTCCAGGTACTCCGACCGCCCATGATGCCACGCCCATCCCGAGGGCCAGAGCACTGTAAGCGGATACACCCCGAACAGGAAGACGGTGCCGACGACAAGCAACGAGACTCGCAGGTATGTCGTCCGATTTTCAGCTCTCATGTTGCGCTCCCGGAATTACGGCGTCGCCCACATCTTTAGTTCCAGATACGGTACATCCAATAGCTCTCATCTTCCAGCCCCGCCTTCAGCAGCTCGGTGGGGCTGAGGCCGGAGATCTGGCGGGCTTCGCGGATCATGTGGGACTGGTCGGAGAAGCCGCCGCGCTGGGCGATGTCGCTGAGCAGAAGCTCGCCGCGCAGCGCCTGTTCACGGGCTTCGATGAAGGACACTTCCGCGCGGCGCATGCGGCGCAGGGTGCGCAGTGGCAGTCCTGCCCATTCGCGGACGCGGCGCTCGGCCATGCGCACGCTGCGTCCCATGCCGGCGGCTGCGGCTTGGGCGCCGAGCCTGCGTACCCAGTCGCCAATCACGCCGTCGAATGCGCCGCCGCGTGCATCACGCCAGCGCGGCTCCAGGAATTGTTCGAGGACCGCAATGCGCGCGTCGTCATCGGCAGCGGCGAACACATTGCGGGCCATCGCCTGCCATGAAGTGTCGAACACTTCGGACAACGGGCGCAGCGTATCAACGCAGGAAGTCATGTCCACGCCAGTCAGGCGATGCATGGCGTCCGGATAGAACAGCACCATCAGAAAATGCACCGCGCCGGCATTGCCGGTCGCTGTGGGCACCGACTGAGGACCGCAGAACAAAGCCTCGCCCGCGCGCAGGGGCTGGTCGGCAACCTCCGGCAGCACCATGACGGAGTCGCCGGACAGCTGGAAGAACAGTGAGCAGAAGGGACTGGCCGGATAGCGGTTGAGCCGGTGCGTGTCCAGCAGCGGCGCGACATCGAGCGTGCTGCGCACCACATGGGCGCGCACGCAGGACGCCAGCGAGAGGCGCGGAGGAATCAGGCGGGCTATCGGTGCAGTTGACATATCAACAATTGTAGCGCAGGCGGCGTGACATCCTGCAAGCATGTCGCAAATATTCAAGACCGGTTGCGCGCACGGGGCGCACAATGGTCAACATGAATACAGTCACCGACCCCGTTACCGCTGCGCTGCGCCAGGTCGCCGACCTGCCCGGCCCGTCCGCCCTGCCGCTGCTAGGCAATATTCTCCAGATGCGCCCGACGCGCGTGCATCTGGTGGCGGAAACCTGGGCGAAGCAATACGGCCCCTACTACCGCTTCCGCTTCGGCCGCACCGACGTGCTGGTGGTGTCCGATCCCACCAGCATCAATGCCATCCTGCGTGACCGTCCGGATGGCTTCAGAAGGCCGGCCATCACGGCCGAAGTGTCGCGCGAGATGGGCGGCCATCCGGGGCTGTTCCTGGCCGAAGGCGCGGAGTGGCGCAACCAGCGCCGCATGGTGATGCAGGCTTTCGCACCGCACGCCATCAAGGCTTACTTCCCCGTTCTGGTGAATACGGGACGCCGTCTGCAGAGCCGTTGGGAAAAGCTTGCGGCAGCAGGGCAGGAAATCGCGCTCAGCGCAGACCTCAAGCGCTACACGGTCGACATCGTCGCCGGCCTGGCCTTTGGCGCGGAAGTAAACACCATCGAAAACGGCGACGACCGCATCCAGCAGCATCTGGAAAACATCATGGCCGGCGCCGGGCGCCGCTCGTTCACGCCTTTTCCTTACTGGCGCTATGTGCGCCTGCCGGTGGATCGCCAGCTGGAGCGCAGTGTGAAGGCGATGCGGGAAGCGGTGGATGGCTTCATCGCCCAGGCCCGAGTCCGCATGGCAGCCGATCCGGAACGCGCCCAGCATCCGCGCAATATGCTGGAAGCCATGCTGGCCGCAGCCGCGCAGGAAGGCAGCGCGGTCGACGACAACACCGTGATCGGCAACGTGACCACCATGCTGCTGGCAGGCGAGGACACCACGTCCAGCGCCCTAGCCTGGCTGATTTGGCTGCTGCACCGCCATCCACAAGCGCTACGGCGCGCGCAGGAAGAG
The DNA here is from genome assembly GCF_052113985.1 of Pseudoduganella sp. RAF53_2. Lineage (NCBI taxonomy): Bacteria > Pseudomonadati > Pseudomonadota > Betaproteobacteria > Burkholderiales > Oxalobacteraceae > Pseudoduganella > Pseudoduganella sp. RAF53_2. The sequence continues at coordinate 2,815 of NZ_JBFRDW010000147.1, forward strand.
GTGCTGCGCGTGGCGCCCGATCCGGCCGCCTTCACGCTGGAACAGATGGATGCGCTGGACTATGTGGACGCCTGCGCGCACGAAGCCATGCGCCTGCGTCCACCCGCCCCCTTCATTCCGCTGGAGGCCAATCGCGACACGGTGATCGGCGATATCCACGTGCCAAGGAACATGCCGGTATGGTGCGTGCTGCGCCGCGAGAGCGTGTCCGAAGCCCAGCTACAGAATGCCAGCGAATTCCAGCCGGAGCGCTGGCTGGAAGGCAGCGCGGCGCGCCAGTTGACGATGCCTTTCGGCTCCGGCCCGCGCCTATGCCCCGGACGGTATCTGTCCCTGCTGGAGATCAAAGTGGCGATGGCCAGCCTGCTGGGCCGCTTCGATATCGTGTCCGTCGAAGCGGACGCTTACGGCAAGGACGGTGAAGCGCGCGAGCTGTTGGGCTTTGTGATGGCGCCCGCCGCGCTGCGCATGCGCCTCAGGACGAGGACAGCACAAACTGATTCCCGTCCGGGTCTTTCATGATGGCGAACTCGCCCCAGGGCTGCTTTTGAGGCGGCGACAGGAATTCCACGCCACGCTCAGACAGCTGGCGGTAGGTAGCCTGCACATTGTCGCAAGCGAGCGAGCCGTTAAAGAAGCTGCCGATGTGGTCCTCCTGCCCATCGGGCGTGAACAGCACGAAGCGCGTGTCGGACGCGCCAACGCGCAGCTCGATCCAGCGCTGCTTCTCGTCGAAAGGCTGGTCGGTGATGACGCGGAAGCCCAGCTTTTCGGTGTAGAAAGCCAGGGCGGCATCCTGGTCGCGGGTGGGAATGCTGACAAATTTGATGTGGGTGATCATGGTGTCTCCATAGGTAATGCCTCATTGTGGCACGGCGCCGGCCCGTGCTATAGTCATCATGACTATACTCATCATGACTACACTCGACCCTTATTTCATCGACGTGCTGATGCCCGACCTGGTCGGCCACGAGCACTCGCCTGCCGCTTTCCTGGTCTATCTCTATCTGTGGCGGCGCATGGAAGGCAAGCGCTCCGTGCAGGCCAGCTACGCCACCATCGCACTGGACACCGGCCTGTCGCGCATCACGGCGCAGCGCGCGGTGGCTTTGCTGCTGCGGCGGCGCCTGCTCAGCGCGGAGAGCGATGCGCAGACGGCGGTGCCGAAATACACGGTGCTGCGGCCCTGGATTGGCCGTTTGCCCCGCTAGTTGGTGCTGCGGCGCAGATTGACAGTAAGCAAGGAATTGCCCACCATGCGAGGTTCCATTGACTCACCGAAGCCAGTGCCATGTCCGCACCTAAAATCTCCAAGCTCACTGCCCTGCTGATCCTGAGCATCAGCGCCCACTTTGCCCACGCGGCCGACGCGCCTGCCAGGCACGCCATCACCCACGAAGATGTGTGGCTGATGAAGCGCATCGGCGCCCCCATCCCAAGCCCGGACGGCAAATGGGCCGTGTTCTCCGTCACTGATCCCGCCTACGACAACAAGGAACAGTGGAGCGACTTGTGGATCAAGTCCCTCACCGACGACAGCGCCCCGCGCCGCCTGACCTTCAGCAAGGGCGGCGAGGCCGGCGCCAACTGGTCGCCGGACGGCCGCTTCCTGCTCTTCACCGCCAAGCGCGAAGGCGATGAAGTCAGCCAGATCTATCGCCTCGACGTCGCCCACGGCGGCGAAGCCCAGCGCCTGACCACCCTCACTCTCGGCGCGCGTTCGCCGAAGTTCAGCCCGGACGGCAAGCAGATTCTCTTCATCAGCGACATCTACCCAGGCGATATCGACGAAGAATCGGTGAAGAAGTCGGCCAAAGAGCGCAAGGACCGCAAGTACAACGCCCGCGCCTACGAATCCTTCCCACCGCGCTTTTTCGACAAGTGGCTGGACGAGAAGAAGGTCCGCCTGTTTGTGATAAACGCCGACGGCAGCGGCAAGCCGCGCGACCTGTTCACGGGTACCAGGCTGGCCGAGCTGCCGGGCTTTGGCGGCAGCCAGGGCGACGACGGCCAGTCGCTGGACGCGAGCTGGACGCCGGAAGGCAAATCGATCGTCTTCGCTGCGTCGACCAACCGCAACGAGGCGGCGCGCGCTTCCAGCTTCACGCAAATCTTCGAACTGCCGCTGTCCGGCGGTGAACCGGTTCAGCTGACCAAGGACCGCCACAGCTACAAGGCGCTGCGCTTCTCGCCGGATGCCCGCACGCTGTTCGCCCTGACCGAAGCGGAAGAACCGGGCAAGGTGTATGACCTGACCCGCGTAGCGAGCTTCGCCTGGCCAATCAGCAATCCGCAGCCAAAGATCCTGACCGCGAACCTGGACCGCTCGATCTCGCGCATCGCCCTGCCGGCTGATGGCAAGCGCGTGTTCTACAGCTTCGAGCACGCAGGCCTGGAAAAGATCTATTCGATGAACTACGCCGGTGGTGATCAGCGCGAAGAGCCTTCGCTGCCGACCGGCTCCATCAACTCCCTGAACGCAGCGGGCAAGACGCTGGTGGGCGTGTGGGAATCCTCGGTCAATCCGCCGGAGGTGTACACCTTCAACGGCACGCCGAAGCGCCAGACTTCCTTCAACGTGGAAAAGGCCGCCGCCATCGACTGGCAAGCGCCTGAGCACTTTTGGTTCAAGACGCCGGACGGCCGCAGCATCCACAACATGATCGTCAAGCCTGCCGGCTTCGATCCGAACAAGAAGTATCCGCTGTTCGCCGTGATCCACGGCGGCGCCGCGAATATGTGGCGCGACCAGTTCGTGATTCGCTGGAACTACCACCTGCTCGCCAAGCCGGGCTATATCGTGCTGCTGACCGACTACAAGGGCTCCACCGGCTACGGCGAAGAGTTCGCGCGCTCGATCCAGTACGATCCGCTGAAAGGCCCGGGCGACGAAGTCAACCAGGCGGTGGATGAAGCCATCAAGAAGTACAGCTTCATCGACGGCAGCAAGCTCGCTGCGGGCGGCGCCAGCTACGGCGGCCACCTGGCCAACTGGCTGCAGGCTACCACCACGCGCTACAAGGCCATCGTGTCCCACGCGGGCGAGATGGACCTGGTCATGCAGTGGGGTACCAGCGACAGCGTGTACGGACGTGAAGTGAACAGCGGTGGTCCGGTATGGGCCGATCTGYCGGTGTGGCGCGAGCAGAGCCCGATCATGCAGGCGGGGAACCACGAGAAAGGAACGGGCTTCAAATCGCCTATCCTGATCACCGTGGGTGAACGCGATTACCGTGTGCCGATCAATAACGCGCTGATGAACTTCGCGACGCAGCAGCGTCTCGATGTGCCAAGCAAACTGGTGGTCTTCCCGGAAGAGAACCACTGGATTCTGAACGGCGAGAACAGCCGCTACTTCTACAGCGAAGTGCAGGCCTGGCTCGCCAAGTACCTCAAATAAAAAAAGGGAGAAAACGAAGATGACGATTGCAAACTGGTGTATCGCAGCGGCCTGCATGCTGCCGGCTGCCGTGGCGCTGATGCCGAAGGTGGCGTCCATGGCAGGCAAAGACCGCTACGACAACCATCTGCCGCGGGAATGGGCTCAGCGCCAGACCGGCTGGGGCAAGCGCGCCATTGCGGCGCAGCTGAACGGCTTTGAAGCCCTGCCGCTGTTTATTGCAGCCGTCATCCTCGCTCAAAATGCCCATGTAGACCAGGGCCGCATCGATATGCTGGCCCTGGCCTTCCTCGGCATCCGCATCATCTACAGCCTGCTGTACCTGGCCAATCTAGGCACAATGCGCACCCTCGTGTGGTTCAGCGGCGTAGGTATCTGCGTTGCGATGATCGCGATGGCCTAAGCGGCTTTCGCCGGGGCGGCCACCGGTGCAGCGGCCGCCTGATTTTTACGGATCACCATCACCATCCCGGCCGCCACCAGGCAAGCAGCGCCTGCAGCGAACAAGGCGGGGTTATAAGTCAGCATCAGGGTGCGCACGCGCCCTGCTCCAAATGCGGCCAGCGCTGCACCCAGCTGGTGGCCGGCAAACACCCAGCCGAACACCATCCCGGCCTTCTCTTTGCCGAAATGCGTTGCTGCCAGACGCACCGTCGGCGGCACGGTCGCGATCCAGTCCAGACCATAGAACATCGCGAACAGCGACAGGCCATACAGCGTGAATTCCGAATATGGCAGCCACAGAAGCGACAGGCCACGCAGGGCGTAGTACCAGAACAGCAGCTTGCGGTTGTCGTAGCGGTCGGACAGCCAGCCGGAACCAATGGTGCCCACCAGGTCGAAGGCGCCCATCATTGCCAGCACGGATGCAGCAGGCACAGGACCCATGCCCTGGTCGCCGCACAGCGAAATGAAGTGGGTCTGGATCAGGCCATTGGTGCTCAGGCCGCAGATGAAAAAGGTCGCGAACAGAATCCAGAACACGCCGCTGCCCGAAACGCTGCGCAGAATTTTGAACGGCGTCGTGAAGCCGATCTGCATTGCCGGCGGCACCGGCACGGGATTGATCGCGCCGAATGGCTGCTGGCCGAGATCCTGCGGGCGGTTACGCATCAGGAAGAACACCAGCACCGCCACCACGGCGCAAGCCAGCATCACCGGCACCACGGCCATACGCCAGCCGAAATGCTCCACCAGCCAGGCGCCCACCGGCAGGAATACCAGCTGGCCCGTGGCGGAGCTGGCCGTCAGCATGCCGACCACCAGGCCGCGCCGCGATTCGAACCAGCGATTGGACACCACGGCCGTCAGCACCAGCGCCGTCATGCCGGAGCCGACGCCCAGCATCACGCCCCACATCAGCACCAGATGCCAGAACTCGCTCATCCGGGTGGCCAGCAGCATGCCGCCGGACACCAGCGACAGCGCCGTCACCACAATATTGCGCAGGCCAAAGCGCTCCATCAGGATGGCCGAGAAAGGGCCCATCAGGCCAAACAGCGCGAAACGCACCGCCAGCGCGGACGAGATCTGGTCCACATTCCAGCCAAACTCCTTGCTCAGCGGTTGCAACAGCGCACCGGGCAGCCCCAGCGCGGCCGAGGAAGTCAGACCCGTAAGGAAGGTCAGCGCAACGATGACCCAGGCATAGTGGATTCCGCGGCGCTCCAGCCAGCCGGACAGGGGTTGAGCAAGCATAGTGAGGCTCCGTTTAAATGATGAATATCATCTATCATACCAAAAAAAATGGCCAGTTCAAGCCTGGCCATAAATCCGGCGACCCAGTTCTTACTTCTTGACCTGGATGGAAGATTTCACATCTGTCACGCCTTTGACGGCGCGAGCAATTTCTACAGCCTTATCGGCTTCAGTCTTGGATGGCACGAAGCCGCTCAGCATGACAACGCCGCCCTGGGTTTCCACGTGCACGTCCATGGCTTTCACAACCGGGTCAGCGGCCATCTCGGCTTTGACCTTGGTGGTGATCATGGTGTCGGACATGGCAAGCGAAGCATCCGCCGATTTCTCGCGGGTCTTGTCGGCTACGTTTTCAGTGGTGGACGTTTTGGTCGAAGCCAACTGAGTGTCGTACTGAGACTTGGCGTCGCTCTTGCAAGTGGATTTGGCGCTACCGCTCATGTCATCGCACTTTTCCTTGGCGAGATCATACTCAGCCTCGGCGACCCGATGTTCGGCCCGCGTGACATCGCTGGGATTGTTTTTGTACTTCGTGGTGATATCCAATTCGGACTTGGCCTGTGCAACCTTGGCCTCTTCCTTGCAAACGTCTTTTGCATTGCCCTTCAGGCTGCTGCATTTGTCCTTTGCAACCTTATAGTCGGACTCTGCCTTTTCCCAAGCCGACTTGTAGGCGGCACGGTCGGTTTGCGCCATCGCGCAGGTGCTGATGAGTGCAGCCGCAGACAGGAAAACAATTTTCTTCATGGTTAGTCCCCTTTAGGATGGTTAGCATGTGCATTACATTCCTGTCGAGGGACTGCGTCTGTGCGCGACCGTACACTGCCGGCCTCTTACTGCTCCTGCGGCAAGCCCTTCTGCCACAGCTGGGCTGCCTGTTCAAAAGGCTTTTGTTCGCCAGCGAACACACTGGCATTATTGGCCAGCTTCAGCCATTCGATGGTGCTGTGCGAACCATGGCTGACGGGCTGGCGCACTTCGTTCAGCCAGCTGTACACATAGCCGTAATCCTGCGGATGGCGCTGCTCGATCCAGGCCAGTGCCACCAGATCGGAATAGGCTTCTTCGCGGCGCGTTTCGCGCAACTGCTGGGAGATGGCTTCCAGTTCCGGATTGGCGATTTTTTCGTGCGCCGCTTCCATGAAGCCTGCCGGCAGCGAATGCCAGCTGCCCTGCGCATAGCGCCAGCAATGGCCGACTTCGTGCGCGGTCATCGCTTCAATCAGCAGCGGCTTGCGCTCGTCGGGGACATTGGCGAGCACAGCTTCCGCATCCGGATTCCCGCGCATGGACAGCACCAGCTTGCAGCGGCCGTCCTTGAACCCCATGGCCAGCGGCACGTCGTTCGGACCGGCTTGCGGCTGCACCACGATATCGATAGGGAGCTTGAGTTCTTTGGCGTAATTCAGCACAGGCGCACCGGCGGTGAGCCAGCGTGTTTCCATCTCGGTCAGCTGGGCCGCCTGCGCGGTACTGGCAGCGATTGTGAGCAGAAGAGAAAGGCTGAACTTATTCATGACGAACTCCGGTAACTAGCTTCAACTATACATGCCTAGCAGCAAGCTGTTACCGGAGTTTCGGGGCTGTTACAAAATATTTGCTTTCGGAAAAAGCAAACTTATTTGGCCAGCAAAGACTTAGCAGTCGGGAAAGATGGACGGATGTCGTTCGGCACGCCCTTCATCTTGTCGAGGGCTTTTTGCACATCAGGACGGATCACCACATACTTCGCCATCATGTCCTTGGCGCGTGCGTAGTCGCCGGTCGCTTCGATGGTGAGGAACTCGCGGTCCAGGTCCGTGACCGCTTGTTTGATCTTCTTGAAGTCCACCGAGAAGGTGCCGTCGCCGTGTGATACGAAGCCGCCTTTATCCAGGATGTAGTTGACCTGGATCGCCATGCCGCGTGCGTGCGAATCGGTGAGGCCGAAGTGCAGCGTGCGGAAGGCGGACGCGAGGAAGGTAGTGTGCAGCTTGCGCTCCGCCTCTTCGCCCTGGCCCAGCGTGTCTTTCAGCTGGCCCTTCTCCATCATGTACATCAGGGCGTACAGGCCGGTCACGTCAGCCTTCGCTTCTTCGATGGTGGAATAAGCTTCCTTCAGGTCCTGGCGCGGCGTGGACTCCGCACCGTTCTTCTTCGTGATGTGCGGGCCCAGGCCGTGCGTGATTTCGTGCGCCAGGATGTGGGTGAAGAAGGAGTTGAAGTCGAGGTCCTTCTGGTCGGCAGGACGCAGCACCAGCTTGGCGATCGGCGTCAGCGTGGCCTTGAACTTCTCTTCCTGCACGTTCTTCAGCATCACGCGCTTGGAGCCGCGCTGGCTGATGATGCGCTCGTCGTTCGGCAGGTTATACGCGGCGGTCTGCACGCCCATATTGCCATCGCCTGCGCCGTACACTTCGTTCACCACTACCATTGGCGCGACGGCGCCGACTTTCGGGTTGCGGTATTGCTTATCCAGCGGCAGGTTGTCTTCCAGCTCCTGCATGTGCTTGGCGAAGAAGTTCAGCTTTTCGGTTTCCTTCTGGTCGCGGATGTTCACATACGCTTCGAAGGCGGCCTTATAGCCAAACAGCTCGTCGTTATAGGT
>NZ_JBFRDW010000148.1:0-10480 GCF_052113985.1 Pseudoduganella sp. RAF53_2
CTTCTGCATTGCGCGGCAATAAGAACAGCGAGGCCTCCCTTGAAAGAGCACCCCTATCTTTGGCCGGCGGCTCGTGCCGGCTTCAAAGAAAATCTCTCCGGCAGTACCGACCCAGACAGCGCCGAAATGCCTCTGCGTGGTGAGCTCTTCAGCGCCCAGCAGATGGCCGGTCATGGCCGCGCGCTGGCCAAGAATCATCAGCTGAGCGAGCGTGGCGGCGGCGATCGTTTGCTGTCGCGTCTGAGCGAGAACGCTTCCGTCATCAGCAACACCTGCGAGGAGCTGACGGCCACCGTCAAGGAAGGCCGCCAGATCACGCCCGCTTCCGAATGGCTGCTCGACAATTACTACCTGATCGAAGAGCAGATCCGCATTGCCCGCCGCCACCTGCCGAAGGATTACAGCAAGGAGCTGCCGCGTCTCGCGAAAGGCGCGCCGACCGGCACCCCGCGCGTTTATCAGATCGCGCTGGAAATCATTGCCCACGGCGATGGCCGCGTCGATCCGGAAAGCCTGAGCCGCTTTGTCGAGGCCTATCAGGAAGTCGCACCGCTGAAACTGGGCGAGTTGTGGGCGATTCCGATCATGCTGCGTTTGGCGCTGATCGAGAATCTGCGCCGCGTCGCTGCGCGGGTAGCGGAGAACCGGCGCCAGCGCGATCTCGCCAACAGCTGGGCCGACCAGATGGTGGAAATYGCGGACAAGAATCCGAGCGGACTGATTTTGCTGGTGGCTGATATGGCGCGCTCCGAGCCGCCCATCACCAGCGCCTTTGTCGCCGAGCTGGCGCGCCGCCTGCAAGGCCAGAGCCCGGTTCTGACGCTGGCGCTGAACTGGATCACTTATCGTCTGGCTGAAACGGGACAAACCATCGAAGCCCAGATCCAGGCCGAGATCCACATGCAGGCCGCCGAACAGGTATCGATCTCCAACAGTATCGGCAGCCTGCGCTTCCTCGGCACCATGGATTGGCAGGAATTCGTCGAAACCATGAGCGCGGTCGAGCAGACCTTGCGCCTCGATCCTGCCGATGTGTATGGCGACATGGACTTCGTCACGCGCGACCAGTACCGCCACGTGATCGAGAAGCTCGCCAAGTATTCGGCGCTGAGCGAGCAGGAAGTGGCGCAGCAGGCGATCGAGCTGGCGCGCGTGCACGGCAACAGCGATCCGCGCCATAGCCACGTGGGTTTCTACCTGGTCGGCAGTGGGCTGATGCTGCTGGAGAAAAAGGTGGAGGTGCGTTTGCCCGTGCTGGCGTCCATGCGCAAGACCTTGCGCGCGGCGCCACTGTCGTCCTACCTGGGCGCGATAGGCGCAATCTCTATCGTGCTGACGGCCCTGATGCTGGAACGCGCTGTGCGCGGCGGGCTGGATGACTGGGGACTCGTGGTGGTGGGCGTACTGGGCCTGATGGGCAGCAGCCAGCTGGCGCTGGCCCTGGTCAACTGGGCGGCGACCCAGATGGTGCGGCCGAAACCCTTGCCGCGTATGGACTTCCGCAGCGGCATTCCCTCCAATGCGCGGGCGCTGGTGGTGGTGCCGACCTTGCTCTTCAGCCGCGATAATGTGGACGAGTTGTGCGAGCAACTGGAAGTGCGCTTCCTTGCCAACCGCGACGAGAATCTGCGATTCTGTCTGCTGACGGATTTCGCTGATGCGCAGGAAGAGATCCTGCCTGCCGATGCTGTCCTGCTGGAGCAGGCACGCGGCTGTATCGAGCGGTTGAACCAGAAGTACACCAACGGCGGCGCTGCGCCTTTCCTGTTGCTGCACCGTCCGCGCCGCTGGAATCCTTCCGAACGTGCCTGGATGGGCCACGAGCGCAAGCGCGGCAAGCTGGCGGATCTGAACCGCTACCTGCGCGGCGGCGCACGCGATTGTTTCAGTGTGGTGGTGGGCGAGACTGCCGACCTGGAAACCTTCCGCTATGTGATCACGCTGGATACCGATACGCAATTGCCGCGTGATTCCGCTCGTCAGTTCGTGGCGACCATGTGCCACCCGCTGAACCGTCCGCACGTCGATCCGCGCAAGCAGCGCGTGGTGGAGGGCTACGGCATCCTGCAGCCGCGCGTGTCGGTCAGCCTGCCCAGCGAAGATGCCTCGCGCTATGAGCGCCTGTGCGGCGGCGAGCCGGGCATCGACCCTTACACCCGCACCGTGTCCGATGTGTACCAGGACGTGTTCGCGGAAGGCTCCTTCATCGGCAAGGGCATTTACGATGTGGACGTCTTTGAACAGGTGCTGGGCCAGCGCTTCCCCGATAACCGCATTCTCAGCCACGACCTGCTGGAAGGCTGCTATCTGCGGGCTGGCTTGCTGAGCGACGCCCAGCTCTACGAGAATTATCCGGCACGCTACCGCGAAGATGTCGGCCGCCGCCAGCGCTGGATACGCGGCGACTGGCAGCTGCTGCCCTGGATCAAGGGGCGCGTGAGGCTGGCGTCTGGCGCCAAGGAGCCGAATCCCCTGTCCGCGCTGTCGCGCTGGAAGCTGTTCGATAATCTGCGCCGCAGCCTGGTGCCGCCGGTGCTGACGGTATCGCTGCTGCTGGCCTTTATCGCCCTGCCGCATCCATGGTTCTGGACTTGCGCGGTACTGGCCATTCTGTTCGTGCCGCCGATTGTGGCGGGCCTGTGGGACCTGGTCGCCAAATCGTCGGATACGCTGTGGAGCCAGCACCTGCCGGCATCCATTCGCCGCACCGGCCTGCACTTCGCGCATGCGCTTCTGACGCTGGTGTTCCTGCCTTACGAGGCTTATGTAAGCCTGGACGCCGTCGTGCGTACCCTGTGGCGTCTGTGGTTCTCGCACAAGCATCTGCTGCAATGGCGCGCGTCGGCGCTGGCGCAATCCGGCACCAGCATGGCCAGCAACTGGCGCACCATGTGGGTGTCGCCGCTGCTCGCGATCGTGGCCGGCGTGGCGCTGGAACGCTGGCATCCGCATGCCTTCCAGGCGGGCGTGATCTTCCTCGTTTCATGGCTGATATCGCCGATCGTGGCATGGTGGATCAGTCTTCCCATTCCGCGCATTCCGGCAGAACTCAAGGAAGAGCAGAATCTCTTCCTGCACAAGGTCGCACGCCGCACCTGGGCATGGTTCGATACCTTTGTCGGCCCGGAAGACAACTGGCTGCCGCCCGATAATATGCAGGAACATCCGACGCAGGTTGTCGCGCACCGCACCTCGCCCACCAATATCGGCATGGCCTTGCTGGCCAACCTGACGGCGTGGGACTTCGGCTATATCCCCACCTGCCAGCTGATTTCGCGCTGCGAGAACACGCTACGCAGCATGGGGCAGCTGGAACGCCACCTGGGCCACTTCTACAACTGGTACGACACCCAGTCGATGAAGCCCCTGCATCCCATCTATATTTCGACGGTGGACAGCGGCAATCTGGCGGGGCACTTGCTCACCTTGCAGGCGGGCCTGCACGACATCGCCGACCGCCCCATCGTTGGCGCGCAAGTCCTGCAGGGCATTGCCACCACCCGCGCCGTGCTGCAGGAGGCGGCGGAATCGGTGGCGCCATCCGGCAGCACGCCGGTGGAGTCGCTGGCGTCCCTGCTGGAGGCAACCAGCGTACCGATGCCGGTCCCGGCAACCCTGTCCGGCATGCAGGCCTGGCTACAGCGCGCCCACGCAGAGGCGGAAGCCTTCCTGCCCAAGGCCGGTGTGCACAGCGACGCTACGCTGCGCATGTGGGCCAGCGCCCTGGCGACCCAGTGCCGCTGCGCGCTGGACGAGCTGAATGCGCTGGCGCCATGGTTGTCCGCGGCGCCGGGTGCTGTGCTGGATGCGAGCCTGGACCGCGTCCCCACGCTGCGCGAGCTGGCGGGCTATCCGCTGCAAGGCGCGGCGCTGTCGGATCTCGCCCCGGCGGAACGCGAACGCCAGCAGCAGCTGGAAGTGCTGGTGAAGCCGGGCGCTGCCACAGCCCGCGACCGGCTGGAGCATCTGGCCCAGCTGGCGCACCAGGCTTGCGAGTTTGCTCGCATGGAGTACGCCTTCCTGTTCAATCCAACCACCAAGCTGCTGGCCATCGGCTACAACCTGACGGACCGCCGCCTTGATGCGGCTTGCTACGATTTGCTGGCTTCCGAAATCCGCCTCGCCAGCTTTGTCGCGATCGCCCAGGGCCAGCTGCCGCAGGAGCACTGGTTCGCCATGGGCCGCCAGCTGTGCATCGTGCACGGCCAGCCAGTGCTGCTGTCCTGGTCCGGCTCCATGTTCGAATACCTGATGCCGCTGCTGGTGATGCCGACTTATCCGAGCACTTTGCTGGATCAGACTTACAAGTCCGTGGTCGCGGCCCAGATCGAGTATGCGAAACAGCGCAGCGTGCCGTGGGGGATTTCCGAATCCGGCTACAACACCACTGACGCCAATCTGAATTACCAGTACCGTGCCTTCGGTGTGCCGGGCATAGGCCTCAAGCGTGGCCTGGGTGAAGACCTGGTGATTGCACCGTATGCCACCATGCTGGGACTGATGGTCGATCCGGATGCATCCTGCCAGAACCTGCAGAAGATGCAGACGCTCGGCTTCATGGGGCGCTATGGCTTCTACGAGGCGGTGGACTACACGCCGGCGCGTCTGCCGCGCGGGCAGAACCACGCCATCGTCAAGTCCTTCATGGTGCACCACCAGGGCATGGGCCTGCTGGCCCTGAACTATGTGCTGAATGACCGCCCGATGCAGCGCCGCTTCGAATCCGACCCGCTGCTGCAATCGACCTTGCTGGTGCTGCAGGAACGCAGCCCGCGCATCGGCGCCTTCTATTCGACCAGCGCCGAGCAGGCGGCGGCGCTGCGCCCAACCTCGCAGGAACAGGTGGCGCCGATGCGCATCCTGAACCAGGCCAATACGGCGGTGCCGGAAACCCAGCTGCTGTCGAATGGCCGCTACCACGTCATGGTCAGCAATGCAGGCGGCAGCTACAGCCGCTGGAAGGATCTGTCCGTGACGCGCTGGCGCGAAGACAGCACGCGCGACAACTGGGGCAACTTCTGCTACGTGCAGGATGTAGACGATGGCAAGACCTGGTCCACCACCTGGCAGCCAACGCTGGCTGAACCCAAGCGCATGGAAGTGATCTTCTCGGAAGGCCGCGCCGAATTCCGCCGCACCGAAAACGACATCGAGCTTTACACGGAAATCGTGGTGTCGCCGGAAGACGATATCGAAATGCGCCGCACGCGCATCACCAACCATTCCAGCCATCCGCGCACCATCGAACTGACCAGCTTTGCCGAAGTGGTAATGGCGCCCGCCGCTGCCGATGCCGCCCACCCGGCCTTCAGCAAGCTGTTTGTGCAGACCGAGATTGTGGAAGACGAAAGCGCCATCCTGTGCACCCGCCGTCCGCGCGGCAAGGGCGAGTCCACGCCTTACCTGGTGCACGTGATGACCATGCACGATGCGCAGGTCAAGGAAGTGTCTTACGAAACGGACCGCGCCAGATTCATCGGCCGCGGCAATACCGCGCAGGCGCCGCTGGCCTTGCGCGAACCGGGCGCGCTGTCCAATAGCGAAGGCTCGGTGCTCGATCCGGTGGTGGCGATCCGCTACCGCATCGTGCTGCTGCCGGGCATGGCTGCGATTGCCGACATCGTCACCGGCATGGCCGACAACCGCGACGGCGCCCAGCACCTGATCGATAAATATCAGGACCGCCACATGGCCGACCGCGTGTTCGAACTGGCCTGGACCCACAGCCAGGTCGTGCTGCGCCAGCTGAATGCAACCGAGTCGGATGCGCAGCTGTATGGCCGCCTGGCCAATCACGTCATCTATCCGAATGCTGCGCTGCGCGCCGAACCGTCCATCCTGGCGCGCAACCAGCGTGGCCAGTCCGGGCTGTGGGCTTACGCCATTTCTGGCGACTTGCCGATCGTGCTGATGACCATCCGCGATTCCAGCAACATTGAGCTGGCGCGCCAGCTGGTGCAGGCCCACGCATACTGGCGCCTGAAAGGGCTGGTGGTCGATCTGGTGATCTGGTACGAGGATGTCTCCGGTTATCGCCAGGCCCTGCACGACATGATCATGGGCCTGATCGCCTCCGGCCTCGATGCGCAATCGATCGACCGACCGGGCGGCATCTTCGTGCGTCCGCTGGAAGGCATCTCGCCGGAAGACCGCATCCTGCTGCAGACCGTGGCACGTGCGGTGCTGAGCGATGAACGCGGCACGCTGGCGGATCAGCTCAAACGCGGCGCCGCGCCGCCGCTGCGCATGCCGCCGCTGCTGTCGGATTCGCGCGGCGAGTATGAGGACGCAGGGCCGTCGACGCGCCTGCCGCAAGGGCTTCAGCTGGAGAATGGATTGGGCGGCTTCTCGTCCGACGGCCGCGAATATGTGATCGTAACGGCCGAGGGCAAGCGCACGCCGGCACCATGGTCCAACATCCTCGCCAATCCGCAGTTCGGCGCCGTGATCTCGGAAAGCGGCCAGGCCTACACCTGGCAAGAGAACGCCCACGAATTCCGCCTCACGCCATGGCATAACGATCCTGTCTCGGACCTGAGTGGCGAGGCCTTCTACATCCGCGACGAGCAGAGTGGACGCTTCTGGTCGCCGATGGCGCTGCCGGCGCGCGGCACGGGCGACTACGTTACGCGCCACGGTTTCGGCTACAGCGTGTTCGAACACAGCGAGGCGGGCGTCACCAGCGAACTGACCACCTTCGTATCGCTGGACGCGCCGGTGCGTTATACCCTGGTTACCGTGCGCAATGAGTCGCCGGTGCCGCGCCGCCTGTCCGTCACTGGCTATGTGGAGTGGGTGCTGGGCGATATGCGTTCGAAATCGGGCATGCACCTCGTGACCGAAATCGACCCTGTCAGCGGCGCGCTGTTTGCGCGAAACGCCTACAACACCGAGTTCTCCGGCCGCGTCGCCTTCTTCAATGCGGACGCTACTCAGCGCACCGTGACCTGCGACCGCACCGAGTTCATCGGCCGCAACGGCAGCCTGGCCAATCCGGCCGCCATGCGCCGCGTACGTCTGTCGGGCAAGGCGGGTACCGGCCTGGATTCCTGCGCAGCCATCAATGCGCCGTTCGATCTGCTGCCGGGCGAAGAGCGCACCATCGCCTTCGTGCTGGGCATGGGCGGCCGCCGCAATGCAGACGCATCGACCATGGCCACGCGCCACGGCGGCCGCGAGGCGGCCGTGGGCGCGCTGGATGCCGTACGCACGCATTGGGACAAGGTGCTGAGCGCCGTGCAGGTGGAAACGCCGGAACCGGCGCTGGATCTGATCGCCAACGGCTGGCTGATGTACCAGACCATCGCCTGCCGCATGTGGGCACGCAGCGGCTACTACCAGTCCGGCGGCGCCTTCGGTTTCCGCGACCAACTGCAGGATGCGATGGCCATGGTGCATACCCAGCCGCAGATCCTGCGCGATCACATGCTGCTGTGCGCGGCCCACCAGTTCGTGGAAGGCGATGTGCAGCACTGGTGGCACCCGCCATCGGACCGCGGCGTGCGCACCCACTGCTCGGACGACTATCTGTGGCTGCCGCTGGCGGCATGGCGCTATGTGTCCACCACCGGCGATATGTCGGTGCTGGACGAGAAAGCCCATTATCTGGAAGGCCGTCCGGTCAAACCGGAAGAGGATTCTTATTACGATATGCCGGCGCGCTCGGCGCAGCAGGGCGACCTGTACGAGCATTGTGTGCGCGCCATCCGCAACGGCCTGCGTTTCGGCGTACACGGCCTGCCGCTGATCGGTTCCTGCGACTGGAACGATGGCATGGACAAGGTGGGCGAAGAAGGCAAGGGCGAGAGCGTGTGGCTGGCCTGGTTCCTGATCGATGTGCTGCAGCGCTTTGCTGAAGTGGCGGAGCTGCGCCATGACGACGCCTTCGCCAAGGAATGCCGCGAGGAGGCGCACAAGATAGCGGCGAACATCGAAGCCAATGCCTGGGACGGCCAATGGTATCGCCGCGCCTATTTCGACGATGGCACGCCGCTCGGCTCGCACGAGAACGAGGAATGCCAGATCGACTCGATTTCCCAGAGCTGGGGCGTGCTGTCCGGCGCTGCCGATCCGGAGCGCGTGAAAGGCGCCATGGCGCAGGTCGACCAACGCCTGGTGCGGCGCGACTTCGGCCTGATCCAGCTGCTCGATCCGCCGTTCGACAAATCGCCGCTGAATCCGGGCTATATCCGCGGATATGTGCCGGGCGTGCGCGAGAACGGTGGCCAGTACACCCACGCCGCCATCTGGACCGTGATGGCCTTCGCCAAGCTGGGCGAGATCGAGAAGGCCTGGGAGTTGATGCGCATGATTAATCCCGTGCAGCACGGCGATCATCCGGATCTCTACAAGGTCGAGCCTTACGTCGTGACGGCCGACGTGTATGCGGTGTCGCCGCACGTAGGCCGCGGCGGCTGGAGCTGGTACACCGGCTCCTCCGGCTGGATGTATCGCCTGATGGTGGAATCCCTGCTGGGCCTGACGCGCCAGCCGGACAAGCTGCTGATGTCGCCGCGCATCCCTGCCGACTGGGAAGGTTTCACCCTCAGCTACCGCCACGGCAACGCCAGCTACAAGATCCGCGTGGTGCGCGGCGACGGCATACTGCCCGCTGAAATCCCGCTCACAGCCACCGACGGCCAGCACGAAGTCGAGGTCCGCGTTCCCCGCTGAGGAGAGGGCTTTGTGCTATCCTCTCCCGCGCCTGCCGTGGAGCAGGCGCATTACTAAAAGAGGAATCATGCTCAGACTGAACCCGATCGCCGCCGCGCTGCTCGGCGTGGCGGCCTTGCCTGCAATGGCCCAGGACCCGCTCAGCTACGCGCGTTACGACCAGGTCCGCACCACCGACCTGCACCTCGACCTGAAAGCCGATTTCGCGCGCAAGACGCTCGATGGTTATGCGGAACTGAGCCTGAACTGGCTTGATAAAAATGCCAAAAGCCTGGTGCTGGATACGCGCCAGCTGAGCATCGCGCGCGTGCAGACGCTGGATGCGAGCGRCCATTGGCGTGCTGCCTCATACATGCTGGATCGTCCCGATGCGAAGAAGGGCCAGGCCCTGCGCATTGCGCTGGCGACGCAGCCGGAAAAAGTCCGCATCTATTATCACACCGCGCCTACCGCGAGCGCACTGCAATGGCTGACGCCTGCGCAGACCTTGTCCGGCAAGCGCCCCTTCATGTTCAGCCAGTCGGAGCAGATCGATGCGCGTTCCTGGGCGCCGGTGCAGGATACGCCGGCCGTGCGCTTCACCTACAGCGCCCGCATCCAGGCGCCGCAAGGCATGCGCGTGGTGATGAGCGCTGAAGGCGACCAGCAGGCGACTGGCGCAGGCGGCTGGAATTTCCGCATGCCGCAGCCGATTCCATCCTATCTGCTGGCGATTGCCGTCGGCGAACTGGAACTGCGCAATCTGGGGCCGCGCACCGCCGTGTATGCGGAGCCAGGCCGCATTGAAGCTGCCGCCTACGAGCTGGCGGACACCGAGAAAATGGTGGCCGCTGCCGAATCCCTGTACGGCCCATATCGCTGGGGACGTTACGACATGCTGGTGCTGCCGCCATCCTTCCCGATCGGCGGCATGGAAAACCCGCGCATGACCTTCCTCACGCCGACCATGATTGCCGGCGACCGCAGCCTGAACGACCTGATCGCGCATGAACTGGCGCACTCCTGGTCCGGCAACCTGGTGACGAATGCATCGTGGAAGCACTGGTGGCTGAACGAAGGCTTCACCACCTACGTCACCACGCGCATCGTGGAAGCCTTGTACGGCAAGGAAGTGGCGGACATGAACCTGCAAGTGGAGCAGGAAGAAGCCATGGCCTCGCTGAAGGAAATCCCGGCCGCCAAGCAGTCGCTGTTGACGCGTGATCCGGACACCAACCCCGCCAACTACACCGACGAAGGCCTGGCTTATCCGAAAGGCGCCTGGCTGCTGCACACGCTGGAAGACCGCGTGGGCCGCGACGTGTTCGACCCATTCCTGCGCGGCTGGTTCGACCAGCACGCCTTCCAGTCCGCGACCACCGAGCAGTTCGTGACTTACCTGCGCAAGAACCTGCTGGAGAAGCATCCGGAAGCGATGAGCGATGCCGAGCTGGATGAGTGGCTGTATGGCGCCGGCATTCCGGCCAGCGCCCAGCACATTGCCTCGCCGCGTCTGGCCGCGCTGGACGCCAGGCGCGATGCGTGGCTGAAGGGGGAGCTGCCGACCATCGAACTGGGCGCCAAGGACTGGATCGCGCTGGAGTGGATGCACTTCCTGAACGACATCGACCAGAAAGCCAATGTCGCGCAGCTGAAGGAACTGGACGAAGCGTATAGCCTGCGCACATCGCAGAACAATGAGATCGCGTTCCGCTTCTACCTGGCGTCCGTGCATGCGGGCTACAACGTGCGTGATCCGCTGAATGTATTCCTGATGCATGTGGGCCGCCAGAAGTTCGTGGTGCCGCTGTATGGCGCGATGCTGAAG
>NZ_JBFRDW010000149.1:0-10474 GCF_052113985.1 Pseudoduganella sp. RAF53_2
CCGCGATATAGCGCACGGAGAATTGCGTACCGGTCTGGCGCCAGTAGCTCATGTAAGCGCGCACCAGCAGCACCTGGCGTGCATCCAGGCCGCCTTCGACGACCAGACCATTCAGGCGGCCGTCTTCGGCTTCATCGTTGAACAGCTGGGTGAACAGGTCTTGCGCCACTTCGGCAATGCCCTCGTGCGCCAGTTTGGCGGCGCTGTCGGCATCCACGGCCAGGCTGGTTACGTAATGACGCTTGCCGTCGGCGGTACGGATCGAGTGCGCAGCTTCGCGGTCGATCGCCACGCCCGCGTTATGCAGGGCTGGCAGGATCGCAGACAGCGCAGGCACGCGGTCTTCCGAATACAGGCGGATGGTGGTGGCAGGATTGTGTTCCGACGCCAGCTCAACACGCACGGCGATGCGGGAACCGTCGCCATTGCGCAGGATCTTGTCCAGGTCATGGAAGGCCACGCTTGGCGGCGTCGCGGCGACGTAGTCGACCGGCAAGGTGGCGCACAGCTTGCGCATGCTGTTGCGCAGCGGTTCTTCGCCAACCTTGTCGGCCAGTTCGGAGAATTCGTTGTGCCAGCCATCCAGGATGGTCAGCAGCGGACGCTGGATATCGCTTTCCAGGTCCAGCGGATAACGCGCAGCATGCGCGATCAGGTAGAGACGGGCCAGCGGGCCATCCGCCACCAGGGTCTGCGAGCTGACGTGGGTAGCGCCGGAGCTTTCCTGCAGGGCGCGCGCCAGTGCATGTGCCACGCTGGAGCTGAAGCGTTCGCGCGGGATGTAGACCAGCACGTTCAGGTGGCGGGTGTAGACGTCGCGGCGCGCAAACACTTTGGCGCGTGGCTGCTTGTAGAGCGACACGACGGCGCTGCACAACTCGGCCAGCTGTTGCGGCTCCGCTTCCAGCGCTTCGGTGCGCGGCAGCGATTCCAGGATCTCGATGAATTTCTCGGCGCGGAAGCCGGTTTCGCGCACGCCCGCAATCTTCAGCACTTGTGCGATGCGGCCGCGGGCAAAAGGCATGGTGGCCAGCGGAGTGATCGACGCAGCACGGGTGAACAAGCCCACGAAGCAGTGCTCGCCGAGGATGGCGCCTTTGGCGTCGCTGTTGCGGATGCCGATGAAGTCCAGCTGCTGATCGCGGTGCAGGGTACCGCCCACGTCCGCCTTGACGATGGACAGGGTGTGGCCACGCTTGGACAGCGTGTCGAAGTCGCCAGGGATATTGGCGATGCAGGTGCCGTAGACCGGGTGCGCCGTATCCTGCAGCACGCCGATGCGGCTAGGGATGTCGCGTTCCAGTTCGCGTGCGCCCGGCTTCACCTGGTAATAAGCGTAACCGTGGGCTTCGAAGCCTTCATTCTTGGCCCATTCGAGGAAGGCCGCGACTTCCTGGCCTTCTTCGCCATGGGTCGCTGCGTCGGCGGCGATGGCGGAGAAGCGCTCCTTCATCGCAGGCAGGTCGCGGCGCACGATGGCGGCGTCGCGCGCCACCATTTCGATGCGCTCGGCCAGCTCTTTCAGCTGCGGCTCCTCAAGCTGTTCGGACAGCAGGCAGAGAACATAGGATTCCAGCTTGTCGCCCTGCTGGCCGACGGCTTCCACCACGCCGTCCGCATTACGGCGCACCGGCAGCACGGCGTTCAGCACGCCGTTCGCGGTAACGCGCAGCTTGCGCATGGCCATGACGATGGAGTCCACCAGATAAGGCATGTCGTCGTTCAGAATYAGCAGGGCCGTGGCCTTGCCGCCGCGCGCATCGGTGTAGCTCAGGCGCGCAATCTGGCAGCCTTCGCTGGTGCGGCGGGCTGCCTGGGTGAAGCCTTCCACCAGCACGGGGGCCAGGCTGTCGGGGGAAACGTCTGCCAGGTCTTCGTCATCCAGGGCGCTGAGCCAGGCGGCAATCAGCGAGGGGACTTCCCCACCACCCTTGCTTGCGTTGACGAGGTCGAGCGTCTGCTTGCGCAGCTCTTGCGGCATTTGTTTCATCTGCATCTCCAATACGTTGTGTGTATTTGCTTACAGCGCGTACAGGCCGGGTAGGCCCAGAATCTGTTCCAGCTCTTGCAGTGCGGTGTGCACCTCGATCGCCAGTTGCGGGTCCGCGAGATCTTGCGGTTCGAGGTGGTCGCGATAGTGTTTCTCCACCCATGCTACCAGTTTTTGATACAGGTCTTCCGTCATGATCACACCCTGGTGCATGGCGGCTGCCTCCTCATCGGTCAGCGCCACGCGCAGGCGCAGGCACGCAGGACCGCCGCCATTACGCATGGACTGGCGCAGGTCGAACTGGATCAGCTCATCGACCGGGCCGCCGGACTTCACCAGGCCATCCAGGTACCTGGCCACGGAGGTGATCTCCTGGCACTCATGCGGGGTCACCAGCGCCATCTTGCCATCAGGCTTGGACAGCAGCTGGGTATTGAAAAGATAGCTCGACACCGCATCGGCCACGGACACGGCGCCCGTATCCACGCGAATGGCGTTCAGCTCAGCGCCCACGCCGGACATGGCGTTGCGCAGCTGGGCCAGCGTGTCCTGCTCGTCCGCGAAGGCCTGCTCGTGGTAGAACAGCACGTTGGCATTACCGACCGCGATCACGTCGTTGTGGAACACGCCCTGGTCGATCACGTCCGGATTCTGCTGGATGAAGACCGAGCGGTCGGCATTCAGGCCATGCAGGCGGGCGACCGCCTGCGAAGCTTCCAGGGTGTGGCGTGCCGGATAGCGCTTCGGCGCAGGCGCGGATGCATCGAACTCCACGCGGCCATACACGAACATCTCGACGGCCGCATCGCCATGCGAAGCAGCCAGGCGGGTGTGATTGGCCGCACCTTCGTCGCCGAAGGCCGGCGTGCCGGGCAGCGCATCGTGCACCATGAAGCGCTTCGAATCCGCAAAGATCGCGCGCAGGGTGCGCGCCGATTGCAGATGTTCAAAAGCGCGGTGCAGCTTGTTATTCAGGTTGGCCGGAGTGAAATGCACGCGGCCATCCGCCGTGTCGGGCGAAGGGCTGACGGTGGCAGCATTGGCGGTCCACATCGGCGAGGCCGAGTAGGCGCAGGCCAGGATGACCGGCGACGCCTTGAACGCCTTCGAGATCACTTCGGCATCGCTGCCGGTGAAACCCAGGCTGCGCAGCAGGCGGAAGTTGGGACGGTCCTGCGGCGGCATCACGGCTTGCGCGAAGCCGCGCTTTGCCAGCTCGCGCATCTTGGCCAGGCCTTGCAGCGCGGCCAGCTTCGGATTCGATGCGCTCTTCACGTTATTGAAGGAGGCCACATTGCCGAACGAGAGCCCGGCATAGTTATGGGACGGGCCTACCAGGCCATCAAAATTGAATTCGCGAGCTGGGTGCATTGTGATCCTCAGAAGTTCATGCCAGGGGACAGCTTGGCCGGCATTTCCAGCGCGCTGTTCTCGATCGATGCCACCGGATAGGCGCAGTAGTCAGCCGCGTAGTAAGCGCTTGGACGATGGTTGCCCGACTTGCCGACGCCACCGAACGGCGCCGAGCTGGCAGCACCCGTGGTCGGGCGGTTCCAGTTCACGATGCCGGCGCGTGCGCGCAGATTAAACTTCTGCCACAGCGATTCGTCGTTGGACAGCAGGCCGGACGCCAGACCGTACTGGGTGGCGTTGGCAGCGCGGATCGCTTCGTCGAAGCTGTCGACGCGGATAATCTGGGCCAGTGGACCGAACCATTCTTCGTCCGGGATGCCTTTCGCATCGGTGGTGTCCACGATGCCGGCGGAGACGAAGCCGGTGCCTGCCTGCAGCTGGCGCATTTCCAGCAGCACTTTGCCGCCCTTCTCCACCATCATGCCCTGCGCCTGCACCAGCTTTTCAGCCACGGCTGCGGAAACCACAGGCCCCATGAACGGTGCAGGTTCGGCTGCCGGAGCGCCTACGCCCAGCTTGGCCGACACTTCAACGAAGCGCTGCACGAAGGCGTCGCCCTCGGCGCCCTTCTGCACGATGATGCGGCGCGCGCAGGTGCAGCGCTGGCCGGCCGAGATAAAGGCAGAGGACACCGCCATGAACACCGCAGCATCGATGTCTTTCACATTCCACACCACGAGAGGATTGTTGCCGCCCATTTCCAGCGCCAGCAGCTTGCCCGTCTGGCCGGCGAACTGCTTGTGCAGCGCCGCGCCGGTCTGGCTGGAACCGGTAAACAGCACGCCGTCGATCTCGCTCTGGCCCAGCGCGATGCCGGTGTCGCGGGCGCCGTTGACCAGGTTGACCACGCCGGCCGGTACGCCAGCCTTTTCCCACAGCGCTACGGTCTTGATGGCGGTGCGCGGTGCGAATTCGCTTGGCTTGAAGACGATGGCGTTACCGGCGATCAGCGCAGGCACAATATGGCCGTTCGGCAGGTGGCCCGGGAAGTTGTAGGGACCGAACACGCCGAACACGCCGTGCGGACGGTGGCGCAGCACGGCCTCGCCATCGGCAACCTTGTTGCGGTTCTCGCCGGTGCGGGCATTGTAGGACTGCAGGGAGATGTCCACCTTGTTGGCCATGGTGGTCACTTCGGTACGCGCTTCCCACAGCGGCTTGCCCACTTCTTCGGAAATGGTCAGCGCCAGGTCTTCCGCGTTCTCCTTCAGCAGGTCGCGGAATTTGGTAACGATCACGATGCGCTCTTCGATTGGACGATAGGCCCAGTCATCGAAAGCGGCGCGCGCCGCGGCCACGGCGGCGTTCACGTCTTCAGCGGTGGAAGCCTTGCTGCTGTAAGTCTGCTTGCCGTCCGCCGGGTTCACGGTAACCAGCTGCTCGCCTTGACCGGCCTTCCATTGGCCGTTGATGAAATTGCTCAGTTCAGACATTGTTCTTCCTCACATTGAGAGACAGGGTGCGCACGTTATCGTTCGGATGAACGTGCAGCAGTTGCTGGTCGGCGTGCGACAGATCGAGTTTGCCGTTGACCGGGGTGGCTTCCGTCACGATCATGCGGAAGTCCTTCATGGTGACATTCGAAACAAGCAGTGGCTCGTGCGAATCGGGCGCGCAGGCGTGGGCCATATCGGTGTCCGCATCCACGGTCACCAGTTCGCTCTCGCGCACGCCGCGCAGTTCGGACACGCGTGCCTGCATCACGGGGCCGGCATCGAAGATGTCGACATAGCCCTCGTAGTACATGCCTTCCTGCTCCAGCAGGCGGCGCGCAGGCGCGGTCGATACGTGCACCTTGCCGATGGCTTCCTGCGCATCTTTCGGCAGGTATTCCACGTACATCGGCTGGCGCGGCATCAGTTCGGCGATGAAGGACTTCTTGCCCAGCGCGGTAAGGTCGTCCACGTGGTGGAAGTCCATCTTGAAGAAGTGGCGGCCCAGGCCTTCATAGAACGGCGAGGAACCGTCCGGCGCCTGGTAGCCGCGCATCTCGGCGATGATTTTCTGCTCGAACAGGTGTGGGAACTGGGCGATGAACAGGAAGCGGCTCTTGGACAGCAGCTTGCCGTTATTGCCCTGGCGGTAGTCCGGGTGCAGGAACAGGGAGCACAGCTCGGAGCAGCCGGTCAGGTCGTTCGACAGGTACAGCGTGTCCATGCGCGTGAACACATTCAGTTCGCGGCTGGAGTGCACCAGGGTGCCGATGCGGTAGTTGTAGAAAGGTTCGGTCAGGCCGACCGCGCCCTTGATGGCGCACACGCCGGCCAGGCGGCCATTGACGGTGTCTTCCATCACGAACATATAGTCGCGCTGTTCGGGCGGAATGGTTTCGGCGAAAGAGGCCACGGCCACTTCCACGCGATCGCCCATCATTTTCATATCGGGTTTCAGCGTGGTCATGCCGGTGCCGACCTGGCTGGCCAGGTTGAACAGTCCGTCCAGGTCGGTCGCTTTGATGGCGCGTACAACTAGCATAGTGTGCTCTCGTATCAGATGCGGACGCAGGTAACGCTGTCGCCTTCGGCAACGCGCAGGATGTCCTGCACGTTCGGCGGCAGGGCAATGGTGTCGGTGTTTTCCAGCGCCGGGCAAGCCAGCGTCACAGCGCGGAAGTGCTGGTCGGGGCGGGTGGAGATCGCGTAGGTCGCCACGGCGTCGCCATCGGCCGGTGTGCTGGCCGTCGCCACGCGGCGGGTCAGCGAGGAGGTGAAGGTACGCAGCGAATGCTTGTGGGCCTGCAGAATCGGGCCGCCGTCGAAAATATCGATGTACTCGTCCGCTTCGAAACCTTCGGAAGTCAGCAGATTGAACGCCAGTTCGCCGGACGGATGGATCTGTCCCATGGCAGCTTGCGCATCGCCCGGCAGCAGCGGCACGTACACGGGGTAGTGCGGCATCAGTTCCACGATCAGCGTGCGGTTACGCGCACCGCCGATGGTGCGCTCGGCATCCAGGAAGTCCATCTTGAAGAACTTGCGGCCGAGGGCGTCCCAGAACGGGGAGCCGCCGTTATCGTCGGTCACGCCGGCCAGCGGCACGAAGAAGCGGTCGCCAAAACGGTGCGGCGCCTGCACGGCAAACAGCAGACGGGAACGCGACAGCAGCGCCGCTTCCGGGCGGTGCTGCACTTTCTCGTCCACGTAGAAACTGGATAGCTGCGAATACGCGGTCAGCTCGGAACACAGGGTCAGCGCATGCACGCTGTGGCTGATGTTCAGGTCACGCGACACCTGCTGGATCACGTCGTTGCGGAAGGAGAAGTAGGTGCCGTTGGAGCCGGCGGAGGCGAAGATGGACGCGGTGCCGCAGATCTTGCGTTCGGCCAGCGACTCCAGCACGAACAGGTAGGATTCTTCGCTCGGGATATCGACATGCGCGGAGAACGATGCCAGCGAACGCTCCACCGCCTGCTCGATTTTCTCGCGCGTTTTCGGCAGCGTATGCACTCCCGGCATGGTCACCGCCGCCAGCTTTTCGAGGGCGGCAATATCCGCTATTTCTACCGGACGGACTACATACATGGGGACTCCTTCTTGTTAAATGAAATGGCGGGGCCCGGAATTACCGGGCGGCCCGCCCTGCCATGTTGGTCCGTGGACCCTGGAATTACTTGGTCAGATCGGCGATACCCAGGCGCATCAGGCGGTCCGCCTCATCGATCTGCGCATCGGACACGACCAGCGCAGGCGCCATACGCACCACGTCGGTGCCGGCGATCAGCACCATCAGGCCATGCGCTTCAGCGGCGCGCTGGATGTCCTTGGAACGGCCCTTGAACGGCTCGGCCACCACCAGGCCCAGCAGCAGGCCGGCGCCGCGCACGGAGGAGAACACTTGCGGGAAGTCGCGCACCAGGCCTTCCAGCTTGGCGATCAGCTTCTCGGACGCTTCCTTCACGCGCGCCAGGAAGGCCGGCTGGTTGATGGTGTCGAATACGGTCAGTGCCACGGTGGTGGCCAGCGGGTTGCCGCCGTAGGTGGTGCCATGGGTGCCGACGGACAGGGTCTTGGCCAGTTCCTCGGTGGTCAGCATGGCGCCGATCGGGTAGCCATTGCCCAGCGCTTTGGCGACGGTCAGGATGTCCGGGGTGATGCCATACCCCTGGTAGGCGAACAGCGAACCGGTACGGCCCATGCCGCACTGCACTTCGTCGAAGATCAGCAGGGCGCCGGTCTTGTCGCACAGTTCGCGCAGCTCCTTCAGGTATTCAGGATTGCCCGGCATCACGCCGCCTTCACCCTGCACCGGCTCAACGATCACGGCGCACACGTCGTCGCCGATGGCGGCGCGGGCAGCTTCGATATCGTTGTAAGGGATGTGGTCCAGCGACGGCGGCAGCGGTTCGAAGCCTTCGGTGTACTTGGACTGGCCGCCAACGGACACGGTGAACAGGGTACGGCCGTGGAAGGAGTTCAGGCAGGACACGATGCGCGACTTGTGCGCGCCGAATTTGCCGTGGGCGTATTTACGGGCCAGCTTCAGGGCCGCTTCGTTGGCTTCGGCGCCGGAGTTGCAGAAGAAGGCGCGGTCGGCGAAGGTGGCTTCGGTCATGGCCAGGGCCAGGCGCAGCACCGGTTCATTGGTGTAGCCATTGCCCAGGTGCCACAGGGTATTGGCCTGCCTGGTCAGGGCTTCCACCACGACAGGGTTGCAATGGCCGAGGGCGGCCACGGCGATGCCGGAGGTGAAGTCCAGGTAGTGCTTGCCTTGCTGATCCCAGAGATCCAGGCCAGATGCACGAACTGGAACCATGGAGGCGGGTGCGTAGGTCGGCACCATCACTTCATCAAAAGTCTGCCGGGTGACAGGGCGAGTGGTTGCAGTCGAGTCAAGCTTGGCGTTCATTGGCAAATCCCCATTCAGTAAGGTGTACTGCATTGTAAAAGCGGGGATGCTAAAACTCTTTTGAATCTGCGACAAGGATTTTCAAAAATGCTCAGCTTGCAGCGAGCTTGCGCTGGCGTTCCTCCCTCGGGGTATTGCCGAACAATGTGCCAAAAGCGGTAGAGAAGTGCGAGCCGGAAGAGAACCCGCACATCAGCCCGACCTGCACGATGGAATGATTTGTTTCCAGCAGCAACTGCCGGGCACGTTGCAGGCGCAGTTCCAGGTAGTAGCGCGACGGCAGACTGCCCAGGTATTGCTTGAACAGGCGCTCCAGCTGGCGGCGCGACAGGCCGACCAGGCCGGCGATGTCGTCCGTCGAGAGGGGTTCCTCGATATTGGCTTCCATCAGGGTGACGGCCTCGGACAGCTTGGGCTGCAGCGCCCCGAAGCGGGCTTGCAGGGCCACGCGCTGCCGCTCGTCCGGGCCGCGCACGCGGTCGATGCACAGGGCTTCCTTGATCTCGGCCTGCACCYGCGAGCCGAACAGGGACTCCACCAGGGTCAGCGCAAAGTCCAGGCTGGCCGCGCCGCCGCAGCAGCTGAGCAGGCGGCCGTCGATCTCGTACAGGTTGGGGGTGAGGATGGCGCGCTCGGTGATGTCTTCGGTATCCGCATACAGCGCCCACGGCAGCGCGATGCGCAGGCCGCCGCAGGCGCCCGAATCGGCCAGCCACAGCACGCCGGCGCCCACGCCACCCCAGTAGCTCGCTTCACGGCAACGGGCAATCAGGGCACGCGCCAGACCATCCGGCAGCGGACCTTGCTGCTCGTCGGCCGCCACCAGGGCCAGGTCCCAGTCGCCCGGCTCGGCCACCGCCTGCTCGGGCGTGCGGATCGCCAGTTCGAAACCTTGCTTGAGGATGCGCTGGGCCAGCCGCAGAGGCTGGACCAGGCCGGACCAGGTGAGGCTGTCCGGTTCGCCCGCATTGACCAGCAGCACGCGCAGGGGCTGCTCCTTGGTCAAGCGGCTGAGTTGGTCAAATGACATCTTATTCTGGGGCGAGCGACGTCGGCGGCCGCTCAGGGGTATTCCACTGGCTCACTATCATACCGGAGATCAACAGGATCGCGCCGAGCAGGCCCATCCAGCCGAGGACTTCGCCCAGCCAGAAATAGCCGAAAATGGCGGCGCAGGCAGGCTCGAAGGCATAGATCACGGCCGCCTCATTGGCGGTGGCGTGGCTCTGGCCCCAGGTTTGCAGGGAAATAATGGCCGCCGTGGCCACCACGCCCAGGTAAATCAGATTCCATTTGTACAGCTTCAGCCCTTCCCAGATGTAGGCGTAGTAATCGTTGGCGTCGTTCGGCACCGACACGGCACCGCGCGGCACCTCGCGCAGCAGAATCCACAGGCCGGCCAGCGCCGCCACCGTCATGATCTGGGACGCGGTCAGCGTCATCAGGCGCTCCGCCTTGCGGGTCACCACTTCCATGACTTTGATATACGCACCGAAGGCCAGCGCTGCCATCAGGGCCAGGGTATCGCCGCGGCTCCAGGTCAGCGTGCCTTCCCAGCACAGGGCAAACAGGCCGGCCACGGCCAGCACCAGCGCCACCACGATGCGGCGGTCCGGCCACTTGCCCATGACGATGCCCAGCAGCGGCACCACCAGCACGTTCAGGCCGCAGATGAAGGCGTTGCGGTTGGAGGTGGTCAGCGACAGGCCCTCCACCTGGAACAGATAGCAGAAGAACAGCAGCACGCCGGACARGAAGCCGTAGTGCAGGTCGCTCCAGCGCGCGCGCCAGATGAAAGGCAGCAGCAGCACGCTGGCAATGCCGAAGCGCGACACCACGATCCAGTTGGGCGACAGGTAATTCGTCATGTCCTTCATCGCGGGGAAAGTCGTGCCCCAGACCAGGGTCACAATCAGCAAGGCCAGTATTCCGCGCGCGTGTTGAGGCATGATAGTCAGATGTTAATGTTATTTATCTGCATATGGTAACGGAATCTCGAAGAGCCGCGTGCACAAGCAAAACCACCGGCATGGAGCTGGTGCCTGCCACGGCGTGGCAGGCACCTGGGGTCACGGTTCTGGGCGCTATAATCACGCACCATGGGCGAACGTTATTTGAAATCAATCCGGCTGCTGGCCGAGTGCATGCAAGGCTTTGAACGTCTGTCCGGCGAGCATGTTCGCCGCTGCGGCCTGACTCATGCACAATTCGATATCATCGCTACCC
>NZ_JBFRDW010000150.1:0-10384 GCF_052113985.1 Pseudoduganella sp. RAF53_2
GGTGTACCTGATCGCGCCAAACGTCGAGAACAACGGCATCATCACTTCGCCCAAGGGCGACATCGTCCTGGCCGCAGGTCAGAGTGTGCAGCTGGTCGATTCGGCCAATCCGGATGTGCAGGTGGTCATCTCCGCGCCAAGCGATCAGGCGCTGAACCTGGGCCAGGTGGTGGCACAGGGCGGACGCATCGGCATCTATGGCGCGCTGGTGAATCAGCGTGGCGCGGTCAATGCGGACAGCGCGGTGATGGGCGAGAACGGCAAGATCGTGCTGAAGGCCAGCGGACGCACAACGCTCGAAGCGGGCAGCGTCACCAGCGCCCGCGGCGCAGGGAAGGGCGGCGATATCCAGGTCCTCGGCAAGCAGGTGGCCCTGACCGGCGATGCCCGCGTCGACGCCAGCGGCCAGCAGGGCGGCGGCTCGGTGCTGATCGGCGGCGACTACCAGGGCGCCAATGCCTCGGTACAGAATGCGCAGCAAACCTATGTCGGCAAGGACGCCATCGTGTCCGTCGACGCCATCGACAACGGCGACGGCGGCAAAGTCATCGTCTGGGGCGACGACGCAGCGGCCGTGCACGGCCAGATCTCCGCACGCGGCGGCGCAGCCGGCGGCAAGGGCGGCTTCATCGAAACCTCCGCCCATTCGCTGGACGTAGCTGGCATCCATATCGACGCCGGCGCTGCACAAGGCAAACACGGCACCTGGCTGCTGGACCCCTACGATCTGGAAATCACCTCGTCCGGCGGCGGCTTGATCGAAGACCTGCTCGGCTTCCTCGGCGTGCCGGGTTTGCCGACCAAAGTGGCTGCCTCGGTACTTAACGCGGCAACGGCCGACGTTCTACTGCAGGCCAAACATGATCTGACCGTATCGAGCGCCGTCTCTATTGGCGCATCCGGCGTGAATCTGCTGGCGCAGGCGGGTAATAACGTCAATGTCAACGCGGCCATCACCACCAATGGCGGCATGATCACGCTGTCCGCCAATGACGCGGCAGCGGGCGCCAGCGGCAGCGGCGCCGTGAACGTCAGGGCTAATTTGAATGCCGGCAGCGGTGACGTTAACTTGAATGGCGCCTCGATTAATCTGTCCGGCGGCACGCTCAGCGCCAACAACGCCTGGATCACTGCAAGTAAGGGCGCTATTGCCGTGAACAGCAAAGTGACCGCGCAGAACGAAGTGGCGCTGCTGGGTAGCGGAGCAATCACACAGACGGGCGTGATCACCGCAGACACGCTGTATGCGAAGGGCTCTGCGATCACCCTGAGCGCGAACAACGCCATCAACAGCGTGGCGGCGCAAAGCGCGGGCAATATCACCGTCACATCGACGAAGGACCTCACGCTGGCTTCAACCAGTCAGGCCGCCGTCGACCATGGCATCGACTTCCACGGCGTGAATTCAACGGGCAATGTGACACTGAGCGCTACCAGATTCAGCCAGGATTATGATGCACCTGTCTCGGCCAGCAAGCTGACGTTGAAGA
Source organism: Pseudoduganella sp. RAF53_2 (assembly GCF_052113985.1). Lineage (NCBI taxonomy): Bacteria > Pseudomonadati > Pseudomonadota > Betaproteobacteria > Burkholderiales > Oxalobacteraceae > Pseudoduganella > Pseudoduganella sp. RAF53_2. Next base: position 1,491 of record NZ_JBFRDW010000150.1, read on the forward strand.
CCACGGGCAGTGTCAGCCTCTCGTCTTACGATAATCATGTGGACCATCTGCAGGCAGATGGTGTGCGTACTTTCTACTACGTGGATAGTGGCGCGCTGACCGTTGATTCGGTTTCCCTGTCCGGATCGGGAGACTCCCAGATCCATATCGAAGCAGGTGATCTGAATGTGACAAAGCTGGATGCGCGCACCAGCAGCCTCCAGCTGACCGGCAATAATATTACGCTGGCCAGCAGCGCTTCCGTGAAAGGCAGTGCCATCAACCTGGAGGCCGACGGCGCATTGACGACCGGTGCCAACTCCAAAGTGGAAGGCAACTGGATTACTTTCACCGGATCGAGCATGGCGCTGGGCGGCTCAGTCAAAGCGACCAAACTGGGGACCAGCGATAACTCCGGCACCGTGACACTGCGCTCCTCAACGTCGGGCACCATGACGCTTGGCGGCGCCCAGCAGGCGACCGAAACGGGTCTGGTCTTGAGCAACGATGAGTTGAAAAGGATTAGTGCCTACACCATCTTTGTGGACCACAACGGCAGCTACGGCGAGGCTTATGGTGCTTACGGCGGCTATGGTGGATATGGTGGTTCCGTGTTGCTGGATGGCCTCGATCTCACCACTGGCCTGCTGACCGGTACTTTCAAGGTCGCAGCCGGCAACGACATTGCGCTTGCGAATTCGGTGAAGCTGCCATCGACGGTGACCCTGGACTTGAGCGCCGCCAGCACGCTGACCAATAATGCGATGGTGTCCGCTGGTTCGGTCATCATGGCCGCAGGTAATCTCGATCTGACCGGTAACGCCGGCACGGGCATCAATGCCAACAGCGGCAAGGGCCGCGTGGAGCTGTATAGCGGCGGCTCGATCGGTGTCGGCGGAGCTAATGCAGTCGGCGGCCCGGCTAACTTTATCGGCGACGCCGCATTGGCAGGGATCAATGCCGGAACTCTCTCCATCGCTTCCGGCGACAAAGTTGCAGTCACCGGCGACGTGAATATGCCAAAGCTCAGCTTCGAGCTGACTTCGGAAGGAGTGAACGGCGTTGTCGTTGCCGCCAACCTGACCGGTAATTCCGTTGAACTGAAAGGCGATGTGGTCGATATTTCGGGCACGTTGACCGCCAATCAGGCGTCCCTCCGTCCTTACACGGGCAGCAACGATATCGTGGTGGGGAGCAGCTGTTCCAATCAAAACTGCTTCTCTGTAAATCAGCTGGCCAATGTGCACGCCCAGACGATCGGCATCGGTTCGACCGATACGGACATGACAGGTTCGATCTCGATCGCAGGTATCAGTGGTCTGGACGCGTCCACCACGCGTATCGGCCTGCTGTCCAACACTGGTGGCATCACGCAGTCCGGCGCCATCAGCGTGCAGGAACTGGGTATTGAGGCGGGCGGTAATGTCTTCCTCACTAATTCGGCCAACCACGTGAACAAGCTTKCCGCCCAGGTAGGCGGGCACCTGAACTTCACGAATGACCAGGATCTCGCCGTAGCGCGCCTGCAGGGTGGCTCCGGTAGCAATACCTACGATGTGAATGGCATCACCGCGGCGGAAGATGTGACGCTGGATGTGGCAGGTTCGCTGACGCGCAGCGATGGCGTCATTACCGCCAACGCGCTGACAGTCACTGCTGCCGGCAGCATTGGTGCCAGCAATGGCGCCTTGCTGACACAGGTGAATGAGCTGAGCGCTGAAAGCAGCGCTGCCACCGGCACGCTGCCGATCAATATCACCAATAACAAAGCAGGCTATTCTCATCAGCTGACCGTCAAGAAGCTCAAGCTCCAGACGGGCAATGCCGGCGGCATCACGCTGGACAATTACGGCGCTACCATCATTGATGCCGGCGCAGTAGTGGCCACGGACAGCGGCAATATTTCGATCACTGCGCACAGTCCATTGACGGTGCTGGGCAGTATTACTTCCCATTCCGGCTCGATTTCGCTGGAGGCAGGCAGCACGGGTTCTGCCGGAGATGACTTGACGATTGCCGCCGGCGCGACGGTGCAGACGGCGACCGGTAATATTCGTCTGACGGCCGGGGATCAAATCAGCACGGCCTCCGGTACGGTCGCGGCACCAGCCGGCAGCATTTCGAAAATCGACGATACCAATATGCCGGTCGTAGAGCCGCCGGTTACGCCGCCGGTAACGCCACCCGTGACGCCGCCAGTTGAGCCTCCCGTAACGCCGCCAGTCACGCCTCCGGTTGAGCCGCCAGTGACTCCACCGGTCACACCTCCGGTCGAGCCCCCCGTGACGCCACCGGTCACCCCGCCAGTTGAGCCGCCTGTGACGCCGCCGGTTACTCCGCCGGTGACGCCACCAGTGACGCCGCCGGTCACACCGCCGGTGGAACCGCCTCCAACGGCCGATATCTGCACGATCGCGCCGTCGTCGGCGCTGTGCCAGGTGTTGGCGCCGCCAACCAGCTCGCAGCCGAACAAGCCGGTGAATCTCGCGCAGAACGAGGTGATCAATCTCGTCAACAGCTCGAAGCCGAGCGGCGCGCCGACGCAGCCGGCGAGCAATACGTCCAGCAGCTCGTCCAGCAGTTCGTCGGGCGGCGGGGCGGGCGGTCCATCTTCAACATCCAGCACGCCGGATGACAAGAAGCTGGATAAGGAGAAGGACACTGCAAGTACCGATAAAACTGGAACGAAAAATGATGTCGCCAAAAAAATGTACTGCAACTGAGTTTGCACTGCGCTGCCTGCTCCTGCTGGCATTGTGGACCACGGGATCGCTGGCGCTGGCTGCGCCGGTGGTCGGTATGATCGTGCAGTTGAGCGGACCGCTGGTGGCGAAGAAGCCGGGCGGAACGCTTAAGGTGCTGTCGATGAAGTCCGAGGTGGAGAACGGCGATACGCTGGTCACCGAGAAGAACACCTACGCCATGATCAAGTTCATCGACAACAGCGAGATCACGCTGCGTCCTGGCACCACGATGACGATCGAGAACTTCAGCTTCGCCAGCGATAACAAGGATGGCGATCACGCCAACTTCAATCTGGTGAAGGGCGGTCTGCGTTCCGTCACCGGCCTGCTGGGTAAGCGCAGCAAGGAGAAGTTCGAGCTGAAGACGCCGGCGGCGACCATCGGCATCCGCGGCACCACCTTCATCGCGGAGATCGTGCCGGTGGACGAACAGCGCGCGCTGGCTCTCGCGATTTCCTTCCTCAACGCGAGCACGGCATCGCTGCCGGTCGCCAGCGATGCGGGACCAATCGCACCTGTGATGTTGGCGCAGGCTATGCCGCCACCAGGTCCAGTCGGTGGTCTCACTCCTGGCCTGTACGTCCAGGTACTGGACGGAATGATTCACGTGTCCAACTCTGGCGGGACGTTGAATTTCGCGGCCGGCCAGTTTGGTTTCACTCCGAGCGTAACCGTGCCGCCGATTATCCTGCCGGCCAATCCGGGCCTGAAGTTCTCACCGCCACCGTTATTCAATTCTTCTTCGGCGCCAGCGGCGGGCTCCAGCCCTCCGAAGTCCAACGAAGTCGATTGCATCGTCCGGTAAAAAACACTTGACCTTCCCATCATGGGATACTTGATGCTGTAGCCATGATCACTGGCTTAACAGGTATCCATGATGAGTAATTACCAACAGACCGTCCGTATTGGAGGGATGAGTTGCGCGTCCTGCGTGGCGCGCGTCGAGAAGGCGCTTGCCGCCGTGCCGGGCGTGGGGCGTGCAACGGTCAATATCGCCACTGAGACGGCGCGCGTCGAATCCGACGCGCCGCTGGAGTTCTGCGATCTGCAGCAGGCGGTCGAGAAGGCGGGTTACGAGGCCGCGCCCGAGGAGCCAGAATTGGCGCCGGCCAGGGTTGCCGAGGTCCCCGCCACAGGGGGCAACGCACCGGCTCCTGCCATGCGCGAGTTGGCCATTCCCGAAGGCGTGGCGGTTGCGCTGGCGGCTGTCCTGTCCTTTCCCTTGCTGGTGCCTATGGCACTTGGCTGGTTCGGCATCCATTTCATGCTGGACGCCCGTCTTCAGTGGTTGTTGGCCACACCCGTCCAATTCGTCTTTGGTGCACGGTTCTACCGCGCCGGCTGGAAGGCGGCGCGCGCCGGCGCCGGCAATATGGACTTGCTGGTGGCCCTTGGCACCAGCGCTGCCTACGGCCTGAGCGTCTATCTTCTGCTGACAACCTTCGGCCAGCATCTCTACTTTGAGGCTTCGGCCGTGGTGATTACGCTCGTCCTGCTCGGAAAATGGCTGGAAGCGCGCGCCAAGCGGCAAACGACTTCCGCCATCCGCGCGCTGCAGCAGCTGCGTCCTGCCACCGCGCGGGTGCGGCGCGATGATGGAACTGAGCGTGATGTGTCGGTCAACGACGTACATCTCAATGACCTGGTGGTTGTTCGTCCCGGCGAACGCGTGGCAGTGGACGGCGAAGTGGTGGAGGGCAGCAGCCATGTCGATGAATCCCTGATTACCGGTGAAAGCTTGCCCGTGGCGCGCCACCCCGGTGGCCATGTCACGGGTGGCTCGATCAATGGCGAAGGCCTGCTGATCGTGCGCACCACGGCTATCGGTGCAGAGACCACGCTGTCGCGCATCATCCGCCTGGTGCAGGACGCGCAGGGCGCCAAAGCTCCCGTTCAACGGCTGGTCGACCGTGTCGCTGAGGTTTTCGTGCCCGTGGTGCTGGTACTGGCGGCATTGACGCTACTTGGCTGGTGGTTCGCCAGCAGCGATTTCGAACGCGCCACGATCAACGCGGTGGCGGTGCTGGTGATTGCCTGTCCGTGTGCACTGGGCCTGGCCACGCCGGCGGCGATCATGGCCGGCACTGGCGTCGCGGCACGCCACGGCATACTGATCAAGGACGCGGAGGCGCTTGAACTCGCGCGCCAGGTCGATGCTGTGGTCTTCGACAAGACGGGCACGCTCACGCAGGGCAAGCCGGTGCTGGCGGCACTGCTGCCAGCCGGCGTCAGCGAAGATCGTCTGTTACAGCTGGCGGCAGCCATCCAGCGCAATAGCGAACACACGCTGGCGCGCGCCGTGCTCGATGCGGCTGCCGCGCGCCTGTCTGCGGTGGATAAGGCCACGGCGGACGCTAACGCTGCGGCCCGCAGCGCTGCGGGGCACGCTGGCGCATCTGGCGGCGCAGGTGTCTTCGGCAACGCAGGTGTCTCCGGCAGCGCAGATGTCTTCGGTAGTACAGGTGTCTCCGGCGGCACGGGCGTCACAGGCAGCGACGGCGCTAGCTGGCAGCGCATGGCGCCGCTGGCATCGGCGGTGAGCGCGCTGCCGGGGCGCGGGATGAGCGCGGTAGTAGATGGCGCGGCGCTCATTCTCGGTAGCTCCGGCCTGATGCAGGAACGCGGCGTAGATATCGCCCCGCTGGCGTCCCGGGCGCAGGAACTTGAAGCCAGCGGCCATACCATTTCCTGGCTGGCCGACAGTGGCAAGCATGCGCTGCTTGGACTGCTGGCCTTTGCCGACCTGCCCAAGCCATCAGCGCGTGCGGCCATCGAGCGCCTGCATGCACGCGGCATTCACACCGTCATGCTTACCGGAGACAACGAAGGTAGCGCGGATGCCGTGGCGCAGCAACTCGGCATCCGCGAAGTGCGCGCCAACTTGCTGCCAGACGGTAAAACGGCCGCACTGAAAGAACTTCGCCAGCAAGGCAAGATCTGCGCAATGGTCGGCGACGGCATCAACGACGCGCCCGCGCTGGCGGCCGCTCATGTGGGCATCGCCATGTCCACTGGCACCGACGTCGCCATGCATGCAGCAGGCATCACGCTGATGCGCGGCGATCCGCGACTGGTGGCGGATGCGATCGACATCTCGCGCCGTACCTTCAGTAAGATCCGACAGAACCTGTTCTGGGCCTTCATCTACAACCTCGCGGGCATCCCGCTGGCGGCGTTCGGCCTGCTGAATCCCGTATTTGCAGGCGCCGCGATGGCGCTCAGCTCCGTCAGCGTGATCAGCAACGCACTGCTGCTGCGCCGCTGGCAACCAGCAAAGGAATCGACATGAATATCGGACAAGCCGCCACCGCATCCGGCGTCAGCGCAAAAATGATCCGCTACTACGAAAGCATAGGCCTGATCAAAGCCACTGCGCGTACGGACAGCGGCTACCGCATCTACGGCGACAAAGACCTGCACATGCTGCGCTTCATCAAGCGCGCCCGTAATCTGGGCTTCTCGCTGGAGCAGATCCGCGACCTGCTGTCGCTATGGCAGAACGAAGACCGGGCCAGTGCGGACGTGAAGAAGATCGCGCTGGGTCATGTGGCGGAGCTGAATCAGCGCATCCGCGAGCTCACCGAAATGCGCGACACCTTGAGCACGCTGGCTTCCTGCTGCCACGGCGATGACCGTCCCGATTGCCCGATCCTGGAAACGCTGGAATCAGCGCAGGAACATGTAGATGGTTAGCACCACGCCAACGCATACCACGAAGATGCGCATCATCTGCGGCGGCAGGCGGTAAATCAGCCAGGAGCCAATCAGGCCACCGGCGACGCCGCCAACGCACAGCGCCAGTGCCGCCGGCCAGCTGATCAAGCTGGAGAAGGCGAAGATCACGGTGGCGGACGCATTCATCGCCATCGCCAGCATATTCTTGGTCGCAGTGGCGGCGCGGATCTGCTGGCCGGCAATGGTCAGCGTCGCCAGCATCAGGAAGCCGATGCCGCCGCCAAAATAGCCGCCGTAAATGGCGATACAAGTCTGCGCCAACATCAGTGCCCATGGAGGCATGCTCGCAGCAGCGTGCACTGGGGCCTTGCGGAAAGCGCCCCAGGCAAACATGGACGTCGCAAACAGCACCAGCCACGGCACCAGCTTGGCGAAGAAGGTTGGTGGCGTGTAGCTAAGCAGAATCGCGCCAAATGTGCCGCCGATGATGCTGATGATGAACATCTGCTTGAACGTCAGCGGACCAACATCGCTCACCAGCTTGCGTCCCGCGATGGCGGACGTGGTCTGGCTGGGGAAGAGCGCAATCGTAGACGTCATATTCGCCGCGATCGGATTCAGGCCCGCCAGCAGCAGGGTAGGGAAGGTGATGAACGAACCGCCGCCTGCCAGCGCGTTCTGCACGCCCGCGAACAGGCCCGCAGCAGCGACCAGCAAGATGGTATGAAATTCAAGAGGTGGGACGGCGGACATGATGGCAGGTTCGGGACGTAGAACGTTTGATTCTACACCGACCCTGCCGGGCTTGCAGGCGGCCGCTCAGGCAGCTTTTGCCGTCGCCGCGGCCGCCACCGGCGCCGCGAGCCGCAGCGCCAAAGCGTCCACGTCACGCTCGGCTTGCCCAATCGAGCGCTCCAGCCGTTCACCACCAAATTCGTCGTATTCGATGGCCACTCCGTGCGCATCCGTGATGCCGATATAGGCGAAGGCCGTGCGCACTGATGATTCGACGTGGTTGCTGTCCGCCAGCCGGTCGCCGTAGCCGTAATCGCCGCGCGAAGACAGGATGATCAGGCGCTTATCCATCTCCGCCAGCATTGGCCAATACGGCACATCGCCACGCGAACGGTCGAAGCCGAATGTGCGTCCGACACGGACGATATTGTCGATGTAGGCTTTGAATTGCGCGGGCGGACCGAAGTTATACATCGGGACGCCGGCCACGATGATATCGGYGCGCAGCAGTTCCTCTACGAGCGTATCGCTGGCGGCCAGCACGGCGTGCATCCACGGTTCGCGCTGCGCGGCAGGCGTGAAGGCTGCGTGAATCCATTCGCCGGTGACGGGCGCCGGCGCTTGGGCGCCGATGTCGCGATAGATGACTTCTGTGCTTGTGTCATGCGCCAGCCAGCGTTCGACAAAGCGAGCGCTCAGCCGGCGGGTATGCGAGCCATGTGCGGTTTCACCCGAGCGGCCCGGACGGGCGCTGGCGTCAATATGCAGCAAGGTGGTCATGGGTATTCTCCTGTGGTTGGGGATGGCCTCCACTGTGCCGCTGCCGCGCGGCGGCGACAAACGATCATTGCTCACCCGATAGATGAGTTATAGTCATGTATCATGCACCGACGATTGCCATCACTCTCCGCTTTACGTGCCTTCGAGGCCGCCGCCCGCCACCTGAGCTTCAAGCTGGCGGCGGAGGAGCTGTCCGTCACCGCAACGTCGATCAGCCATCAAATGAAGGCGCTGGAGGAAGCGCTGGATTGCCGCCTGTTCGTGCGCAAGACGCGCGCAGTGGAGTTGACGGAGCAGGGCCGCATTCTGCTGCAAGCCACCGGCGCCGGATTCGATGCCATTGCGGCAGGCGTGGAAAGTCTGCGCAATGCCGGGCGCCGTACGGTCACGCTATCCACCACGCCGGCCTTCGCCGCCCGCTGGCTGGTGCCGCGTCTGGCCGCATTCCAGCAGGCGCATCCCGGCATCGACCTGCATGTGCAGGCGACGACGCAGGTGGCCGACTTGCGCAGTGGCGGGGCCGACCTGGCGGTGCGTGGCGGACGGGGACACTATGCGGGCTTGCAGGCGACGCTGCTGATGCGCGGCGATTACGCGCCCGTTGCCAGCCCGCGCCTGAAACTGCGCCGGCCGCGCGACCTGCTGAAGCATCCATTGATCCACTTCGAATGGCAGCGCGGCGGCAGCGGCGCGCAGACCTGGGCGCGCTGGGCGCAAGCGGCGGGGCTGGAATTGGAGGCCTCCGCCGGCATCGTCTTTTCTGAAGAGAGCCATGCCGTGCAAGCTGCCATTGCGGGGCAGGGCGTGGCATTGGCATCCCTGCCGCTGGTGAGCGAAGAGATCGCGATGGGATTGCTGGAGGCGCCGTTTGCGCCGTTGTTACAGGGTTTCGATTACTATTTGGTACGGCTGGAAGACAGGGAGTTGTCCGCGGCCGCAGCAACCGTCGAATCCTGGCTCACCGGCCAGGCAACGCAGGAG
>NZ_JBFRDW010000151.1:0-10377 GCF_052113985.1 Pseudoduganella sp. RAF53_2
ACCGAATACATGACCAATCCCAAAGGGCATTTGGTTCCCGTGTCACAGATCAAGGAAATTGACCTGATGCGTGACAAGCTGGTGATGGACATGGTGAGCAAGGCGCAGAAGATGTCCGACCAGCTGGCGCAGCTCAAGGGCGAACTGTTCGCGGACGTGCAGGCGTTCATCGAGTTGAGCGCGGGCGAATATTCCGTCAAGGTGGGCGGTGACAAAGGCAACGTCACACTGCAGTCCTATGACGGCAAATACCAGGTCAAGCGCGCCATCCAGGAAAGTCTGACGTTTGACGAGCGCCTGGTAGCCGCCAAGGCACTTATCGACAGCTGCCTGCAGCGATGGAGCGAGGGCGCCCAGCCAGAACTGCAGGTGCTGGTGCATGACGCATTCCAGGTAGACAAGGCGGGCAACATCAACACCGGCCGCGTGCTGGGTCTGCGTCGCTACAAAATCACTGACGAGGAATGGATGCGCGCCATGCAGGCGATTAGTGACGCAGTGCAGGTCAACGGCAGTAAGTCTTACATTCGCATCCTGGAACGCGTGGGCGACAGCGAGAAGTTTTCGCTGATTCCGCTGGACATCGCGGGGGTCTAAGCATGAACTGCAACTGCGTTAAAGAAGTGGGAACGAAGCTGGCGTCCGCCCCTTTCATCACAAAGCAGGCCGGCCAGGATATCCGCGCCGAATGCCAGGCCACGGGGCTGGCGGTGACGCGTGACATGAACATGGTCGCTGTTATCAATATCCCTTTTCGTATCCGTGGCACTGCCAAAGGTTTCAGCAGTGCCAAGGGCAAGGAAATGCCTTGCGTGGCCACCTACTGCCCCTTCTGCGGCAGGCCGGCAGGATACGGGAAATACGCCGTTGGTCAGGACGAAGGGATTGCGGCCGTGATGAAACCACTTGAAGGCGAGGCCTAATATGGCGACGTTAAATAAGGAAGTTAAGGAGTCAATTTTGACCGAGCTGTCGCAGCCATTGGGCGTGGTCATCCTGCGTTGCGATGGCCACGAAGTCACATTGACAGTTCAGCGCTTTAAGGCAATGGCGTACCGCGTAATGACCTATGTGAACGGCAAGTTTAACCAGGCTTGGTGTCACCCGAATGCCAAGGCGCCGGAAAGCAAATATCTGCGCAAATCTGTCCGGCAACTCTATTCCGCAAAAGAGCGCGAGCGCGCTCAGAAGGACTACGGGAAACGTATGGCGCGCAGCCTGGGCTATTTCGACTCGACATACACACTTTATTTGCCCGATTGGCCAAGTGGACGTTCTGCACTGTCACACCTGTGCCAGGTATGCGAAAGCGTTGAAGTGGAGTTCATGGGTTATGAAGCGTTGAAATCGATTGTCGCAACTGACGCGGCTATCRACCCRGCTGYCGGAGAGATTGCATGATCCGCAGCGCTGACCTGGCAAAAATCCACATCGCCAAAAAGCAGCTTGGCATGGATGACGCCACCTATCGCGCCATGCTGGCCGCCCATGGCGGCGTGGCTTCGGCCAAGAATTTAACGCATGACGGCGCTGCCAGGGTACTGGCGCACCTGCAGCGCTGTGGCTTCAAACCTGCGAAGGCCACGAACGCAGGCAGGCCGCGCCCACGGGTCGGCGGTGACCGCAAGGCACAGGTGCGCAAGATCGAGGCGCTGCTGGMTGATGCCGGCCGCCCCTGGTCTTACGCCGATGCGCTGGTTAAGAAGCTCTTTGCCACGACAGACAAGGTTGAGCGCGTTGAGTTCTGCAATGGCGTCCAGCTGGCCAAGGTCATCGCGGCCTTGGCAATCGATGCAACCCGCCGCGCCGCCAAGGCGGCCGGCGCTATAACGGAGTAGTTTATGGAAACCGATCTGTCCCACTTGCCACCGAGCGCGCAGCGCCTGGTAGGCATTATCGGTCTGCCCGCCACCTTGCTGCTGGTGGACCGGCATGGTGGCAAGGCCTTGCGCCTATACAAAACCGGCGAAAGCATCGAGCGATTAACCGAGGCTGTTGGCGCGATTGCTGCAGGTCAGCTGCTGAATCATTTCGGCAGCGATCCTTTCACCGTGCCGAAATGCCGCGATGCGCTGAACGATGTGCGCAATGCTAGAATCCACCGCGAATATGACCGCTTGACGCAAATTGAAAAGCGCTCTGGCCGCGACAGCGTGCATTGCCTGGTGGAGCAGTTCTGCCTCAGCGAGCGTCATGTATGGCGCGTCCTGAAGCAAACGACCCGTCAACCAAAGGTTGCGGTTGTCGATTCCCGTCAGTTAAGCCTTCTGTAAATTCCCCTCTCGCCACCGGCTGTCATCGGGCAGCCTCGCTGGCTCTTACGCGCGCGCGTACTCTGCAGATTCTCGCTCTCTCTTGAGCGATTTTCTTTAATCCGCCCCTGCTACTGCAGGAAAAGGTACGCGCAATGAAAAAAATCCGAATGGTCGAATGGCTGCTGGTAACAGTGGCCCTCATCGCCCTGGTGGCGTTGATGTCGCCAGTCCAGCTGCCCGTTATCATCTTCAAGACCGCGCAGGTAACCCTGAGCGGTTGGGTTGGCTACTGGTTTGACCGTGGCGTGGCACCGACCACCCGCCCGAACAACCCCGATCTGACGCCCATGGAGCGCTCCGCTGCGAGCATCCGCCGTGCGATCGTGATCGGCTTCGCCATGGTAGCAGGCGCGCTGGGGGCGTAATGCTGCGCCTACTGGTTCTCTGCTATCTGCTGTCCGCTAGCCTGGCCCAGGCTGCGACTATTCCTCGCGAATGCTTGCAATATCGCCGTGACCTGGTGCGCAATTCGCGCCAGGTGTTCGGCATGGACGCCCCAGTCGCCACGCTCGCTGGCCAGCTCGCCCAGGAGTCTGCCTGCAGGACTGATGCAAAGTCGGCCTATGCGTCGGGCCTTGCACAGTTCACGCCTGATACAGCCAGCTGGATTAGCGGACTGTTTCCTGAACTGGCGAACAATCAGCCAACCAACCCTGTCTGGGCCTTGCGTGCGCAATCGYGGTACATGCATCGCCTGATGACACAGGAGGCCGGCGAAACCGAGTGTGACCGCATGTGGTTTGCACTGTGGGATTACAACGGCGGCGCCGGCTGGACCAGGCGCGACCGCAGGGCCGCAGCCGCAGCCGGCAGGAATCCCGCACGGCATGACGACGTCGAGCCGTTTAACGCTGGCCGCGCACCAGCGATGTTTCGCGAGAACCGCAACTATCCGAAGGCAATCATTGGCCGCTGGCAGCCGCTGTTCATCGCTGCTGGCTGGGGCGCGGGGAGCTGCGTATGACTGCGCGCCTGGCATTGCTGCTGGCCATTCTCTGGGCCAGCACGCTCTTGTGGACCTACCGCTTTGCCGTCACGAACACGACCAATGCAGCAGCCGCGGAACAAAGCACGCAACTTGTCGTGGGCATCGAAAAGCACGACCAGAAAGCAAACGCCGGCCTGGCCGTCGAGACCAAGACCAGCGCGAAGCTTGCGCGGACTGAAGCCAATTTCCAGAAACTTGAGCAAAGGGTATTGAACTATGCACAAACACACGCTGGGGCTACTGATTGCGGCCTCGATGCTGACGGCCTGCGCACATGGGTTGCCGCCAACGCCGATGACGACGCCGGCACTGAACCCGCCAGCCCAACTGACCGACGACTGCCCGGACCTGCCGCCACCGCAGGACGGACGGATGACAAACCTGCTGAGCAACCATGTTCAGGTTGCGAAGCTTTACCACAAATGCCGGGAGCGTCTGCGAGGCCTGGCGCAGTGGATTAAGGACACGAAATGACCGATATCGCAGACAACGCGGTGCAAACCGAACAAGAGGCACGGGACCGCGCCCTGAAGGCCCAACAACAGCGCGCCGGCCTGCGCGACAAGACCGTAGCAGACTCTGCCGAGTTCTGCGAAGCATGCGGCGACCACATCATCCCTGCGCGGCGCGTCGCAATGCCAGGTGTGCAGACGTGCCTGGCATGCCAGGAAGAGCAGGAATATGCCCTGCGCGTTCACACGCGGGGCTATCCATGAAGGTGGAGCTGGAACTGTGGCACTTGATTGGTCTGCTCATTACGTGCGCTGGCGCCTGCTGGGCTGTCGGCCAGATGTTCTTCACCCAGTTTGAAAAACGCCTGTCCGAGCGGTTCAACGCCCAGGAGGCCGCCACCGCCGCCTCGCACAGCGACCTGCGCCAGACCATGCAGCAACACCTGGCCAAGGAAAGCAAAGTGCTGGACATGGTGCAGCAGCTGGAGCGTGAATTCCTGACCTGGCGCGCGGAACTGCCAAACCAATATGTCCGCCGCGAGGACTACATCCGCAACCAGACCATCATCGAAAGCAAGCTGGACACCATATCGTCCAAGATGGAAATTCTGCAACTGAAAGGCAAACACAATGATTGACCAAGCCAAGATTCGCCGTGAGGGTATGCGTTGGTATCTGCTGCTGACCCTGTATAACGCCCAGCCTGTTGGCTGCTACGAAGAACTGCTGCTGCAGACGCTGCAGGCGTTGTACCAGGACGCAACTCAGATGGATATCCGCAAGCAGCTGGACTACCTGGAGGAGCGCTGCCTGCTGGAAGTGCACCGCGAGCCGGATGGCCGCTGGTTCGCCAAGCTAATCCGCTACGGCATTGACCTGGTCGAATACACCATCGACTGCGAGCCTGGCATCGCACGTCCCGTTAAATCGTAAGGGGAGCGCATGCCGCCACGTTCAAAGGTCGAGCAGCTGCCGGCCGAACTGAAAGCCTGGCTCGATGCGCGCCTGGTCGAAAACGGGTTCTCCGGTTATGACGTGCTGGAGGCGGAAATTAACGACCGCCTCACCGCTGCAGGCGCTGGCTTCACCGTTGGGAAGTCCAGCATTCATCGCTATGGTGCTGATTTCAGTGATCGTCTGAAGGCGTTAAAGCTGGTCAGCGAACAGGCTAAGGCCGTCATCGAGGGCAGCCAGGACGATGAGGACGCTGTCAGCCAGGCACTCATCCGCATGACCCAGGAGAAGCTGTTTAACGTCGTCCTGGATATGCAGGTTGATCCGAAGTCCCTGGACTTGGCCAAGATGACGCGTGCCATCGCTGACTTGTCCCGCGCATCGATCAGCAATAAGCGCTTTGCCTCTGAGGTCAAAGCGCGCGCAGCTGCTGCCGCTGACGAAGTTGGTAAAGTCGTTAAACAAGCCGGCCTGTCGCCGGAAACCGCCGACTTGATCCGGCGCCAGATTCTGGGCATTGCCGGATGAGCGAGCTGGCACCTTTTGTTCTGCTGCCGTATCAGCAGCGCTGGATCGCTGACAAGGCGCCGGTCAAGGTCTGCGAAAAATCGCGCCGCGTTGGTCTGTCCTGGGCCGAGGCAGCAGATGCATCGCTGACTGCCGCATCGTCGTCGGACGCGGGCGGCGACGATACCTGGTACATCGGCTACAACCAGGACATGGCGAAGGAGTTTATCCGCGATGCTGCGTTCTGGGCCAAACACTACGGCCTGGCCGCGTCTGAAATGGAAGAATCCGTGTTCGTTGACGAGGACAAGGATATCGTCACCTTCGGCATTCGATTCGCTTCCGGCTTCCGCGTCACCGCGCTGTCCAGCCGACCATCCAACCTTCGCGGTAAGCAAGGTCGCGTGGTGATCGATGAGGCGGCATTCCACGATGACTTGGCAGGTCTCATTAAGGCCGCCATGGCACTGCTCATGTGGGGCGGCAAGGTCCGGATTATCTCCACGCATGAAGGCGACCAGAACCCGTTTAACGAGTTGATCGAGGACTGCCGCGCCAGCAAGCTGCCGTATAGCGTGCACCGAATTGAATTCAAATCGGCTATCGAGGATGGTCTATTTCAACGTATATGCTTGGCCACCCATCAGGTCTGGTCCCCCAAAGCCGAGGCCGAGTGGGTTGCGTCCATGTACGCCGTCTATGGTGATAACGCCAGCGAAGAGCTGGACGTTAATCCCAGCTCTGGCAGCGGTGCCTATCTGTCGCGCACGCTGGTGGAGAACTGCATGCAGGATGGCATCCCCGTCCTGCGCCTGGCGCTGCCGGATGAGTTTACGTTTCTGCCTGAGCGCATACGTCAAGCTGAAGCTGAGGACTGGTGCAAAGAGTTTCTGCTGCCGCTTCTGGCCAAATTGGACCCGAACCTTGACCACTACTTTGGTGAAGACTTCGCCCGCAGCGGTGACTTGACCAGTTTCTGGCCCTTGGTCGAAACCAAGGAGCTGAAACTGGTAACGCCGTTCCTGGTGGAGTTGCGCAATGTGCCGTTTGAACAGCAGAAGCAAATCCTGCACTACATGCTGGATCGTCTGCCGCGCTTCCGGGCCGGCGCCATGGACGCGCGCGGCAACGGTTCCTGGTTGGCGGAAGTGACGGCGCAGAAGTATGGCCAAGAGCGCATCGCCTGCATCATGTTGTCCGTCGAGTGGTACAGGGAGAACATGCCAGCCTTCAAGGCTGCATTTGAGGACCAGACCTTGACCATCCCGAAGGACGCCGACGTGCTGGCCGACTTGCGCCTGGTGCGCCTGGAGAAAGGCGTGGCCAAGGTGCCCGATACCGCACACACCAAAGGCAGCGACGGCCGCGCACGTCACGGCGACACCGCCATTGCACTGGCTCTGGCCACATACGCCGTATTCCGCATGGAGCCGCCCATGGCGATCTGTGAGGGATTTCAATCAATCGGGCGCCGTGGCCAGGCTGGCCGCGAAGACGCCGACTTACGCTCTAGGAGCATGTTGTGACCCAAATTCTTGACCATTACGGCCAGCCCATCGACCAGGGCAAGCTGAGAGAGCCGCAGACCGCGCGCATCACGACGCTGGAGAATCGGTATTTAACGCCGATGCTTAGCGGGCTGACGCCGGCACGTCTGCAGGCGGTCCTGCAGGCAGCTGACCAGGGATCGCTGATCGACCAGCACCGTCTGTTCTCTGACATGGAAGAGCGCGATGGTCACCTGTGCGCCGAGATGAGCAAGCGTAAGGGCGCCATCGTCAGCCTGCCGTGGGATGTCATTCCGCCCGAAAACGCCACCGCGCAAGAAAAGGCCGCTACCGACTGGGTACGCGAAGCGTTAAAGAACTGCGCGGACGCGATGGAAGACCTGCTGCTGTCGTCCATGGATGCGGTAGGCCACGGCTTCGCGCCAATCGAAATTGAATGGCGCCAGGAAGACGGCGAGCGCTTGCCTGCTTTCCATCCGCGTCCCCAGGAATGGTTCCAGCTGAACATGGGCAGGACCGCCATCACGCTGCAGGATGGCAGCGTAGATGGCGCCGCGTTGCAGCCATTCGGTTGGGTCATGCACAGCCCGACCAAGGCAAAGACTGGCTACGCCGGCCGCATGGGCCTCTATCGAACCCTGGTCTGGCCGTTCCTGTACAAGGCGTATTCCCTGGGTGACTTCGCGGAGTTCCTGGAGACTTATGGCCTTCCCATTATCATGGGTAAGTACAACAACAGCGCGACGGCGGCCGAGAAGGCATCCCTGATGCGGGCCGTGACAGCTCTTGGCCATGATGCCCGCGCCATCATGCCGGCGGACATGCAGATCGAGCTGCAGACCGCTGCCAGTGGCAGTGGCGAGTCCGGCCACCTGGCGATGATGGCCTGGGCAGATAAGACGGAATCCAAGGTCATCCTGGGGCAAACTTTAACGGCCGATACCGGCGCCAAGGGTGGCGGCAGCTTCGCACTGGGCAAGGTCCATGCCGAAGTGCGCCGCGACATCTTGCGCAGTGATGCGCGCCAGGTGGCCGCAACGATTACCCGCGACGTGGTATTCCCGATGGTGGTGTTAAACCGGCCTGGTGTGACGGCGTTACGCCGTTGCCCGCGCTTCGTGCTCGATGTAGAAGAGCCGGAAGACCTGGTGGCGTATGCTGACGCACTGCCCAAGCTGGTTGGCGTGGGCTTCAAAGTTCCCGTGGACTGGGCACATGAACGGCTGCACATTCCTCAGCCCACGGACGGCCAGGAGACGCTGCGCATTGCGCCGCAGGTGCTTCCGGCCGATAAGCCAGCGCAGGCAGCCCTTACAGGTGTGGTGACTATCGGCGCTGCGCCTGCAGCACCGCTACCCGATCCAACAGCTGATGCGACAGCGCAGCTGGTCAGCGAAGCGCAACCTGCTTGGGAGGCGGTGATGGCGGATGTCCTGGCAAAAGTTAACGCAGCCACCAGCATGGCTAACTTGCAGCGAGACCTGGTCGCAGCTTTCGGCGGAGTTCCCGAAGAGAACTTCGTTAAAATCATGCAGACAGCGTTTGCCGTAGCCGAACTAAAAGGCTTGAGCGACGTGCAAGAGGGGGCATAGCGTGTCAGTCACCGTTGCCAAATCCAAACCATTTAAGGAGCAGCTGGACTTCTTTAAGGCAAAGCTGAATCTGCCGACAGATCGCTGGGACGACATCATGCACGGCGCGCACGACCGCGCCTTTGTCGTGGCCGGCGCTGCGCAGGCAGACYTCTTGAACGATCTGCGGCAGGCAGTCCAGAAGGCCATCGAACAGGGCACAGGGCTGGACGAATTCCGTAAGGATTTCAGGAAACTCGTCCAGCGGCATGGTTGGACCGGCTGGACTGGAGAAGGCAGCGAAGCAGGGGAAGCCTGGCGCATGCGAATCATCTATCAAACTAACATTGCCACCAGCTACGCCGCTGGTCGCTGGAAGCAGTTGACTAATGCCAAGCTGCTTATGGTCGCGCCGTACTGGAAATACGTGCATTCGGATACCGTCGAACACCCTAGGGAACTGCACAAGTCTTGGAATGGATTGGTGCTGCCATATGATCACCCATTCTGGCAAACGCACTTTCCGCCCAATGGATGGGGCTGTCAATGTAGGGTGTTCGCAGTAGACCAGCGCGAATATGAAAAGGCGAAGGCCGAGGGGCGCGCCGAGGCTCCGCCCGGTTGGGATCAGATTGATCCGAAAACTGGTGCTCCCTTAGGCATTGACAGAGGGTTTGCATATGCACCTGGCGCGAACGCAGACAAGCCACTGCAGCAGCTAATAGATGACAAATTGGTGAAACTCGATGCGCCGATAGGTTCACAGCTCTATGAAGTGATGCAAACGCCCCTTCAGGCAGAGCGAAACGCCGCCCACCAGGATTTTGTAAATTCGGTCTTTGCCGACCCGGTTGTGCGCGGCCGTACCACAATTGCAGGCGCCATATCGCCTGACGTTCTCGCCTGGCTAGCCGCTAACAAGAACATCGTGCCGGCCAGCGCGGAGATCGTCTTGAAGGACGGTCTTTTGCTTGAGCAAGCTGGCGTGCGCAGTGAGTTTGTCGGCGAGACGTTGGCTATTCAGGATTGGACTGGCCTGTTAGAAGGCTTGGCCAGCCCAGCCCAAGTGTTGTTTGATACGAATAGCGGCATGCTGCTGTATATCTTAGGAACGGCGGGAAATAGCCAACAGAAACTTGCCATCGAACTGGATTACAAGGTCGCAAAGCGCGCTGGAGCGTTAAACAAGATCATCTCGGCGTTTAAGCTATCGGATGAAAAGATCGCGGCAGCCATTTATGACGGACTGCTGCAAGTAGTGAAGTGAGCGGCTGATGGATCAAGTGCAGAGGTAATCGATGTCAACGTATATTGAAGTCAAAGCCGACCAGGTACAGCACGCGCTGGCCCAGCTGCTGGAGCGAACAGGCGACGTAGAGCCGTTCTTTCGGCGCATTGGCGAAGCCTGGCTGGACCGCATCCATACGCGTTTTGAGACCAGCACAGGCCCGGATGGTACGCCATGGGCGACTAACAGCCCGGTAACCATTGCCAGGTACATCGCCTCTATGGGGGGCAAGAGCAAGGGCGGCAAGGCAGCACTACCAGGGAAAAAGCCGCTGATCGGTGCGAGCCGGCGCCTGATAAGTTCCTTTCATTTCGACGCCGACGCCGAGAGCTTGACCATTGCATCTGTGGTGCCTTATGTATTTATGCAGCACTTCGGTGGGACCAAGCTGCAGTTTCCTCACCTGTGGGGGGATATTCCTGCCAGGCCTATGCTTCCGATCCAGGGGGATGGCACGCTGTACCCGCAAGAAGAGACCGAAATAATCGAGATGCTGCAGCAGTACCTGGTGCCGGATCAATAGGTATAGTGTCGAACGGCGGCGCCRGGAAATTTCTGGCGCCGTGGCCATAAAACGTGGAAAATACTCGCAGCAGGTTAGAGCGTTTTTTTAGGATAAGCCTGCGTCTATCCCCGGCTTCGATGCGTTCCAAGCTTTTAACGCGTCATTAACGCCCCTCCTGCGCCTTCGCGCGCGCAAGAACACTCCTTCAAAACCAATATAGCCCAGCGGCTGTCATCGGACAGCCTTACGTCAGCATGGTCCGGCCGTCATCATCGGTCCACCATGAAAC
>NZ_JBFRDW010000152.1:0-10338 GCF_052113985.1 Pseudoduganella sp. RAF53_2
CATCCACGATGCGTAGGCTGTCAGCAGCAGGGCGGCAACCGCGACAACGGCGGCAACGTAAGGCAGTGTGTCCAGCGCGTAGCCGTGGGACAGCACCGAGCCGCCCAGCCAGGCACCCAGCGCATTACCGAGATTGAAGGCGCCAATATTCAGGGTCGACGCCAGGTTAGGTGCATGCTTTGCCTTCTCCACCACGCGCATCTGCAACGGCGGCACGGTCGCAAACGCTGCGATACCCCAGACGAAGATCGTGGCCACGGCCGCCAGCTTGTAATGGCTGGTGAACGCGAACGCCACCATGATCACCGCCATCAGGGCCAGGATGCCCATCAGCGACGGCATCAGCGCGCGGTCGGCCAGCTTGCCGCCAATCGTATTGCCGATGGTGAGGCCAAAGCCGAACAGCACCAATACCAGCGATACAGCGCTCGGCGAGAAGCCCGTTACATCGACCAGAATCGGCGCGATGTAGGTGAACACCACGAACACGCTGCCGAATCCGACTACGGTCATCATCAGCGCCACCCAGGCTGCCGGTTCAGCCAGCACGCGGACTTCCTGGCCCAGGCGGGCGCCGGCGCTGTCCTGACGATTAGGCACCAGCGCGCTCAGGCCCGCCAGCGACAGCACGCCCATGGCAGCCACGATCCAGAAAGTGGTACGCCAGCCGAATTCCTGTCCGATGAAAGTACCGAAAGGCACGCCCAGCACATTCGCCAGCGTGAGGCCGGTGAACATCATGGCAATGGCGCTGGCGCGTTTGTCCGGCGCGACCAGCGAGGCGGCGACCACGGAGCCGATGCCGAAGAAGGAACCGTGCGTGAACGATGTGACAACGCGCGCCACCATCAGCATGTTGTAGCCCGGCGCGATCGCGCACAGCACGTTACCGATGATGAAGATCCCCATCAGCAGCTGGAGCGCCAGCTTGCGGCGCAGTTTATTGGTCAGTACGGCCAGCAGCGGCGCGCCGACCGCCACGCCAAAGGCATAGCCGCTGACGAGCAGGCCGGCGGCAGGCAGCGACACCGACAGGTCCCGCGCCACGTCGGGCAGGATGCCCATGATGACAAACTCGGTTGTTCCGATCGCGAAGGCGCTGATGGCCAACGCCAGTAGTGTGATAGGCATTGCAACTCCCCATTAAGGTTGAATGCCATGATTGTGGGGATGAGGCTGCCGTTTGATAATTGGTCTACAATTTGAAGTATCTTCAAATTGGATTTGAATATGGCCTCGGATCGCCTGGGAGACATGCGCTTATTCGTGGATGCGGCAGACCTGGGCAGCCTGTCCGCAGCAGGCCGCAAGCTGGGATTATCACCGGCGGCGGCCAGCGCGCGTTTGCTGAAACTGGAACGTGAGCTGTCCACCCGCCTGTTCGAGCGCACCACGCGCCAGCTGCGCGTCACGCCGGAAGGACAGCTCTATCTGGAACACTGCCGCATCGCCCTGCAAGCCATCGAAGACGGCGAGGCGGCCCTGCACGCAAGGCGCGAGACGGTGCGCGGCAAGGTGCGCCTGTCCGCCACCTCGGACTTCGGCCGCCATATGCTCAGCCGCTGGCTGGAGGAATTCCGCATCCTGTATCCCGAGGTGACGTTCTCGCTGCATCTGAGCGACGCCATGTCCAATCTGCTGCAGGACGAAATCGACCTGGCCGTGCGCTTCTCCCTGCCGCAGGACAGCTCCCTGGCCGCGCGCCGCCTGGCGCCCGACCGCCGCGTGCTGTGCGCCACACCGGCCTATCTGGCGAAATACGGCGTGCCGCAGACGCCGGCCGATCTGCCGAAGCACCGCTTCGTGTTATGGGCCACGCTGGCCGGAGCGCAGAACGATTTCGAGTTCGTGCGCGGCAGYGAACGCCAGCAGCATATCGTGCCGCTGGACGAAGCCTGGGACGCCAACGATGGCGCCAAGGTGCTCGATTGGGCGCTGGCGGGTCACGGCATCGCTTACAAATCGCTGTGGGACGTGGTGGACCTGGTGAAGGCGGGCCAGCTGCAAATTCTGCTGCCGGACTGGCAAACGCGCCCCACCGGCGTACACGCCCTGTTCCATCGCAGCCGCTACATGGCGCCCCGCGTGCGCGTGTTGCTGGACTTTCTGGCGGAGCGTTTCGAACAGGCCGTAGCGGAGCTGCCGCCGGGCTTATTACCCGCCGCTCAGGTCCGCTAACTGATATGCTAGTGCTTTCGAGTCACCCAACAAGAACAAGATGCGGCGATTGCTGATCATTTTTGGCCTGGCGCTGCTGCTGGCTGGTGTTGTCTGGCCCTGGCTGCGCAAGCTGCCATTTGGACGTCTGCCCGGCGATATCCATATCGTCAAAGGCGGCTTCAGTCTTCATATCCCCATCGTCAGTTGTGCCCTGGTGTCGCTGGCCGTGTGGCTGATTCTCTGGCTATTCAGGCGCTGACGAACATGAATCCTTCCCGGCTACGGCTGATGCGTAAAGGCCTCATTGTGCTGGCCGTCGTGTTCCCGCTGCTGTACATCTACGTGCAATACGTGGCCCTGCATCGCGACCATCGCATCACTGTGACCGCCGCCGAGTCGGAAACCCGCAAGATGGCGGCGGCGCTGAAGGAACATGCCGCCCGCGCGGTCGGCGAAGCGGACCGCGTGCTGCAGGCTGCGATGGGCGAGCTGGATCGCAGTGGCGTTCCGCTCAACTGGGACAACCGCGTTGCGCTGGAAAGCATCCTGCACCGCTACATGCTGGAACTGCCCCAGATCTCGAAAATGACGGTCATCGATGGCAAGGGCATGGTGCTGGCGGTGAGCGGCGTACAGATTCCCGAATCGGTGGACGTCACCGATACCGGCTACTACAAATACCACGAAGCGCGCCACGACGGCTCGCTTTTCATGACGGCCACATACAAAAGCCGCGTGAACGACCGCCAGGTGTTTGCCATTACGCGCAGCCTGCTGAATGCGGACGGCTCGCTGAAAGCCATCGTCCTGTGCAGCATGCGTGCCGATTATTTCGGCGAGTTCTATCGCACGCTGGGCGCAAGCAAGAGCGCGCGCGTCATGCTGATCAGCGACACCGGCTCGGTGCTGGTTGGAAGTCCGGGCAATATCGACCTTGCGCGGCGCGACCTGTCGATGGGGCAGAACTTCGCGCGCTTTAAAGATGCAAACGAAGGCACATTCCGCACCTCCGCCAGCCTGGTGGACGGTACGGCGCGTATTGCGTCCTATGCCCACGTGCCTAACTATCCGCTGGTAGTCACGGTGGGACTGCTGGAAGATGAAGTGCTGCTGCCCTGGCGCGAACGCCGGCTGCAGACGATCATCGTGGGCGCGGCATCCATCCTGGTGATGCTGGCGCTGATTGGCCTGCTGTGGCGCCAACTGACCGAATTGATCGCGGCGCAGGCAACGCTTCAGGATCAGAACGACACGCTGCGCAAGCTGAATGAAGAACTGGAACAGCAGGCGATTGCGGATGCGCTGACCGGCCTGCACAACCGGCGCTACTTCAACGGTGTGTTTCAGCGCGAGATCATGCGCGCGCGCCGCACCGGCACCCTGCTGGCTTTCTGCATCGGGGATATGGACCACTTCAAGAAATTCAATGACCGCTACGGCCATCCGAAGGGCGACCTGGCCTTGCAGCGGGTCGCGCAAATCCTGCGCGAATCGCTTCAGCGTGCGACGGATTACGCGTTCCGTCTTGGCGGCGAAGAGTTTGCGCTGCTGTATTCCGTGCAGAGCGCGGAAGAAGCGTGGCAGATTGTGGAGGTAACGCGCCATCGCATCGAGCAGCTCGATCTGGCGCATGAGGAAAACGAAGGCGGCGTGGCGACCATGTCGTTTGGTCTGGTCTGCGTCTTGCCCGGTGCCGAAATCGAGTCGGAAACCCTGTACTCGCTGGCCGACAGTGCGCTCTACAAGGCCAAGGCCGCGGGACGCAACTGCACGGTGCGCAAGACTATCCGGCCGAACGCAAACGTCCAAGCAATCGATCAAGAATCTCAAGCCTCGGAATAAGCTCGGGGTCTTCCTGCAAACGCGGCCGCAGCTCGGCGGCCGTTTTGAATGGCGCCGCAAACGACGCGTAGCGTTGCTGCAGCAGCGGCTCGGCGACAAGCTCCAGGAAACACAGGTGGATATACAGCTGCATCAAGTCCTTGGTGTGCTGGGTGCCGATGCTGGTGCCGCCCAGATGATAAACATCCGCATCGACCTGATTAACCCTCATGCCCTCCGCGTAGGCCAATGCGATCAACACATGCAGTGTGTCGAAGAAATCGTGATAGGTCTTCATCGGCCGCCCTTCATGCAGGCCTAGGCTAAGCAGCTGGCCGCGCGCCAGCGGTGGCAGCTTGCGGTAGATCTGGGCGCCGGCCTGATAGTCCTTCATCAGGCGGGCGAAGACGCCGATGCGGAAGTAGAGGAAGTGCGTCAGCGGATAGGTCCAGCCGCCGCTGGCATCGGACAGCAGGCAAAGCAGGAATTCCTCGTCGGAGAAACGCAGTTGCGACAGCACTTTGCGGTCGAACAGGTAAAGGTCATGATCAAGCAGGCCGAAATCGCGCTCGTTATGGCGCAGCAGAAGATTGATCATGGCGCCGTGGCCGACGCTGGAGCAGGGCAGGGTGGCGACACGAAATTGCGGCATCTCGGGCCAGCGCTGGCGCAACAGTTCGGCCTCCCAGTCCGCCGCGCCGTTCAGCAGCAGGACCACGCGCACGTCGTGCGCCACTAGCGCAAGGCAGGGCAGCAGGAAGTGCAAGGTGTGCGGCATCACRATCACGTAAAAGTGTCCGCCCAGCTGGCTCGCGAGGCCGTCCTGGAAGCGCGCGAAACGCCGCGGCGTAATCCAGCGCTGCAGCACGAGATCGTTGACTGCATAAGCGAGCTTGCGATAAGCGCGTAGCGACACCGCCTGCAGCAGGTGCCAGTACACAGGCGCCGCACGGCCATGCCGTTCATGCAGGCGCTGGTAAAGCTGCCGCGCTGATCGCAGGTTGGCGCGCACGCCGGTCAGCACGCCCATGGCGGCAAGGCCTATGCGGCCTGCAGTTCGCCGTACAGCGCCAGGAATTCCTGGCTCAGTTTATGGCCGCGATCGAGATGAATCATGGGCAGATTGCGCTCATGCGATTCGCGGATGCGGATGGAGCTGGACAGCTTGTTTTCCATGACCGGCAAGCCTTCCTCTTTCAGCTCATCGACCAGGCGCTGCGGCAGATTGGCGCGCGGCTGGAACTGATTGACCACGATGCCTTCGATTTCCAGGCTCGCATTGTGATCGGCCTTGATCTCTTTCACGTTGTTGATCAGCGTATAGAGCGCCTGGCGCGAGAAGTCGTCGCAGTCGAAGGGGATCAGGCAGCTGTCGGCGGCGATCAGGGCCGATTGCGTGAAGAAGTTGTAGGCAGGTGGCATATCGACGAAGATCTCGTCGTATTCCTGGTTCAGCTCACGCAGCGTGTCGCGCAGCTTGTAGATTTTGTGGCGCGATTCCAGCTTGGATTGCAGATCGCCCAGCTCGGGATGGGCCACCATGATGGACAGGTTCTCGAACGGCGTCTGGTGGATGTAGTGGCTGGCCGGCTTCATGAACATCGAAAAGCTCAGCAGCTCCTCGAAGTAAGCGCCCAGCGTTGGCGCGGTGTCCTGCGTGGCCGCACCCAGCACATAGCGGCTCGAATTGCACTGCGGGTCGATATCGATGAGCAGGGTCCGTTTTCCCTGATGCGCTGCAATGGCTGCCAGATTCACCGCGATCGTCGATTTACCTACGCCACCCTTCTGGTTGAAGATCACCCGTTTCATGCGCTGTCTCCGATATGGCCAAGAATGCAACGATTCTAGCATGGTGCGACGCAGCATAGTGGCCCAATGCAATCTCCAAAATATGGATCAATACTTTGTGCCTGTTTCACGCAAGAATGCACTCACCAACAACCTCCTAAGTGAGAGCATCATGAAACAACACATCGTTATCGCTGGTAGTGGCTTCGCCGGCCTGTGGGCCGCTCTGTCGGCAGCACGCGCCGTTTCCCTGGCCGGCAAATCGGATACTGTCGACATCACCGTCGTTTCGCCGGAAGCCGCGCTGCACATGCGTCCGCGCCTGTACGAAGCATCGCTGCAAGGCATGGCGCCTGAGCTGGGCGATCTGTTCGACGCGGTCGGCGTGCGTCACGTCGCGGGCTGGGTGACCGAGATGGACCAGGAGCGCCACCAGCTGCGCGTCAGGCAGCGCGATGGCAAGAGTGTCACCCTGGACTACGACCGCTTCGTACTGGCGACCGGCAGCCAGGTCTATCGTCCGGCTCTGCCGGGCCTGGCGGGCTTCGCTTTCGACGTGGATTCGCTGAACAGCGCCCACGTGCTGGATGCGCATCTGAACCGTCTTGTGACCCAGCCTTCGAGCAAGGCGCGCAACACGGTGGTGGTGGTCGGTGGCGGCTTTACCGGCCTCGAAACAGCGACAGAAATGCCGGCCCGCTTGCGCGAAATCCTGGGCGCCGATGCCGTGACGCGCGTGGTGCTGATCGAACGCGGCGCAGTCGTTGGCCCGCAAATGAGCGCGGAATCGCTGGCGAAAGTGCAGGAAGCGCTGGCCTTCTGCGGCGTGGAAGTGCTGACGGAAACCGGCGTGTCCGCAGTCAGCGCTGACGGCGTGACCCTGTCCGATGGCGCGAAGATCGAATCGTCCACCGTGATCTGGACGGCTGGCGTGCGCGCCAATCCGCTCGCCGCAACCCTCGGCCTGGAGACCGACAACTTCGGCCGCGTGAGCACCGACGCCATGCTGCGCGCCGATGGCATCAAGGACATCTTCGTGGCCGGTGACGTGGGCCGCTCCGCCACCGACGGCGCGGGCAATATCGCTGCCATGTCCTGCCAGCACGCGCTCAGCCTCGGCCGTGTGGCGGGCCATAACGCCGCCGCCGAACTGGTGGGCCTGCCGCTGCATCCGTACAGCCAGCCGAAGTATGTGATGTGCCTGGATCTGGGGGCCTGGGGCGCGATCTACACTGAAGGGTGGAACCGTCAACTGAGCCTGCAAGGCGCGGAAGCCAAGAGCCTCAAGCAGCAGATCAATACGCAGTGGATTTATCCGCCGGCAGATCGCGACGGCGCATTCGCCATCGCCAACCCGGACTTCGTGATCGTCCCMTGAGCAGGAACCGTGTAGTACCTAACAGACTGCTCGCTCCAGCCGGGGCATTGTGAAGCCTCAAACTTCACAACTTCGACAGGAGCACGGTCATGGGCAAATACTTTTTGGCATGGATACTCGGCGTGCCGGCAATCGTCCTGGTTCTGATCTATCTGTTCTTCCACTGATTAGCGATAGATCAGGACGATCTGCGTTGGCTGGCCCGGCGTAGCGATGCTGCCAAGTTTGGTCAGCTGGCCGTTGCCGCTCACTTCGTACTGCGTGATGGACTTGTCCGCACCGGTGGCGACGTAAGCGAACAGGCCGCTGGCATCGAACACCATCGAGGCCGAAGTTGGCGTGGCGGATGCGCTGCCCGGGCTGATTGGCGTCAGCTGGCCCTTTTCACCGATCACAAACTCCAGAACGGCGTTGTTGTCGCCGTTGGTGTAGACCCAGTCGCCGCTGGGGCTGAGCGTGATGAAAGTGCCTCGGCTGGCCGTGGGCATGGTGGCGGGACTGGATGGCGCCAGCATGCCGTCGGCGCCAATGGAATACAGGCTGATACTGCCGACGGCATTATTCAGGGCGTAGGCGAACTTGCCGGTCGGCTCCAGCAGGATGTCCGTCGGCTTGCGGTCGGCGGCCACGCTGGCCGTGGCCATTGGCGCCAGGCTGCCATCATCGGCCACATTGAACTGGAAGATCTTGTTGGCATTGCCGTCGCTCGCGTAGGCGTGTTTGCCGCTGGCGTCGATAGCCATGCCGTAGACCGACTGCAGCTTCGCGGCCGGGGTGGCGGCCGTTTGCGAAGTCAGGCTGCCGTCCGCGCCCAGCGCGTAGCGATTGATGGCGCCATCACCGGCATTGAATGCGTAGAGGAATTTTCCGTTGGGCGAGAGCGTGATGCCCTGTGGTGCGCTGCCATTCGACACGCTGGCCGTCGGGCGTGCAGCGAGTTGGCCATTGGCGCCGATGGCATAGGAGAGTACCTGGTTCTTGTCCGGCACCGCAAAGAAGGCGTTGGCCGATTTGGCGTCCACAGTCAGGTAGACGCGGTTGGCATCGATGGGCACATCAGGCGTGCCGGCAGCATGCATCTGGCCGTTCGCATCGAAAGTGTATTGCGACACCGCGTATTGATAGGCCGCGAGCGCCGGCACGTACTGCGAGTTGATCACGTAAGCGTAGGCCGTCTGGCAGCTCACCGCGATATTGACGATATTCGCACCGGCGACGGCGCCGCTGCCCTGGCTGACCTGGCAGCGCTGGCCCACCGGCTGTCCGATGACGCTGACATCGTAGCTGCTGGCATTCGCGATCCTGGTGACGAAAGTAAAAGCACCGTTGCTGCCGATCGACGCGCTCACGCCATTTTTGTTGTCCTGCAGCGTCAGTTTTGCGCCACTCCCCAATCCGCTGACCGTGCCGCCGAGGCTGAATTCGGCCGACGTAGTGGTGCCGCCACTACTCGTGTTTCCGCTGCCCGGGCTGCCACCGCTGCCCCCGCCACCACATCCGGCAGCAAGCAAAATCACGGCAAGAGGCGCGTATCCGGCGAGTAGCGAGCGTGGTTTCATGATCGGTTTGGGTGACGGAAATTGTTTAATTTATCACAACACTCAGCCATTCTGTCCAGCGCTGGAATGCAAAAAATGCACCCGAAGCTAGTGCTATCATCAGCTCCACTCTGACGGAAGGCCTCCTGCATGACGCATAAGAACGACCTGGTTCACAGCCTGAAGCAACGCCATGTCACGATGATCGCCCTGGGCGGCGTGATTGGCGCCGGACTTTTTGTCGGCTCCGGGGCGCTGATTGCCACTGCCGGGCCGGCGGCGATCCTGTCCTACCTGATCGGCGGCTTCGTTGTCATCCTGGTGATGTTCATGCTCGGCGAAATGGCGGCCAAAAACATCGACAGCGGTTCGTTTTCCACCTTCGCCAGCCAGTATCTCGGCGAATGGGCCGGTTACGCCGTGGGCTGGCTGTACTGGTTCAAGTCGATGATCACCATTACCATCGAGGCGATTCTGCTGGGGGCGATCCTGCACGACTTTCTGCCCGGATTGCCCGTCTGGGCGGGAGCCTTTCTCATGCTCCTGTTTGTCATCTCCAGCAATCTGTATTCCGTACGCTCCTACGGCGAAGCCGAGTACTGGCTCTCGTTCGCGAAAATCAGTTCGATCCTGATTTGCATGGTATTGGGCGTGTCGATCTTATTGAATATGCAGAGCGGCTTTCCGTCGCCGGGCTTGAGCAATCTGAAGGCGCATGGCGGCTTCATGCCCAATGGGATCTTGCCGGTGCTGGCTGGCGTGACGGTGGTGATCTTTTCGCTTGGCGGCAGCGAGATTGCGGCCGTGGCAGCCGGCGAATCGGAGAATCCGCGCGAGAATGTGATCAGGGCCATCCGCAGCGTGCTGTTCCGGGTGATGGTGTTTTATGTGGGATCGGTATCCATTGTGATCCTGTGTCTGCCCTGGACTGATGCCGTCAATTTGAAGTCGCCCTATGTCTCGCTGTTCAGCCTGGCGGGGTATGCCTGGGCTGCGACGGGGATGAAAGTGGTCCTGTTCGTCTCCTTCATGTCCGTGATGAACTCCTTCCTGTTCTCGAATTCACGCATGCTGTATTCCCTCAGCCAGCGCGGCTACGCACCGGAGCTGTTTGGCCGCACCAATGCGCGCGGGGTGCCAATGAACGCGCTGGCGCTCAGTTTTTCGGTGTGCGTGGGCATTCTGGCGGTGCACTTTGCCAGCGGTGGCGACCTGTTCCTGACACTAGCCAAGAGCAGCGGCGCGTTCATCATGACGGTGTGGATCTTTATTATTCTGGCGCACGCGAGGATGCGTCAGAAGGAGCCCAGGTCCGGGGCCGGGGAGGCGCCCTTCAAGACGTGGCTCTACCCGGTTGGCAATGGCATCGCGCTGTTGACGCTGCTGGCGGTGCTGCTGTCGCAGGCGTTCAATTCCGATACGCGCTTTCAGTTCGCGTTCATGTGCGTGATTACCCTGACGATCATCGCTTCGTATTTTTCGCTGCGGTCGCGGCCCGCTTTTGGTGTGTTGCGGAAGCGGGCTGACTCCATYCCGGAGTGAGGATTATGTGAGGGGGTGAATGATTTGGCATGCGGGAAGAGCTGGGAGGAAACGGGATTACCCGCTCCGAAACCCAGCAACTGCGCGGCATAGCGGCAAAATTCATTG
>NZ_JBFRDW010000153.1:0-10287 GCF_052113985.1 Pseudoduganella sp. RAF53_2
AGCGTGCACCAGTCCGATGCGCAGCTGGCTCGATAGCCCGCGCGCCATGCCGACGGCACTCACGGCGTTGGACAGCTCCTCGGCTGCTTCATTCTCCTTGCCCGTCAAATCCAGCAGCAGCGCATTCGAAATGGAGCGGCAGGCTTCGGTGTTGGCATTGGCGCGCAGCGAGCGTTCCAGATCGCGGATCACGCCACTGGCCTGGTTCGCGTCGCCCTTGCGCACCAGCGCGCGCACCAGGTTCACATGATCCTCGGGATCGCGGAATTCGGAATAGCGCGCTTTCGCCACCACCTGCTTGAACGCTTTCTCTGCGCCGCTGATGTCGCCGGACTCGAACGACACTTCGCCCAGGTGCCGCAAGCGCTGCACCAGATGAGGCGAGATCGACACGGCATCCTCCAGCACTTTCTTGGCTTGCACGGTCTGGCCCATCGCCTCGTAAGTACGCGCCAGCAGGTCGTAGGCCGCCATCAGCTGCGGATTCAGCTCCAGCAGGCGCTCCAGCGTACCCTGTGCTTCGTCGTAGCGTTGCTGGGCAAACTGGCAGCGGGCGAGGCCCAGCTGCGCCCAGCCCGAGTGGCGCGTCACCATCACGCCCTGATAGACATGTTCGGCTTCCGCCAGTTCGCCCAGTTCGGACAACAGCTCGGCGCGCAGGCGGGCAAATTCGGTTGCGTAGCGGGCATGGGAGATTTCCGACTCGCGGCAAGCCTTCACCGCTTCGCGCAACTGGCCGGAAGCGATCTGCTGGTAGACCGGCATGAACAGCGCACGGCGGTCCACGGCGCGCGTGATCCGCTGCAGCAGCAGGTCCACCGTGAATGGCTTCAGCACGTAGTCGGTGGGCGTCAGTTCGGCAGCGCCCATCACCTTGCTGTGCACACCCTCGGAGGTGAGCATGATGAAGATGGCGGAACGGTCGATCAGCTTATGGTGCCGCAGGTCTTCCAGCAGCTGCTGGCCATCCTGGCCGCTGTCTTCGCTGCCGTTGCCCAGATCATACTCGCACAGGATGATGTCGAAGCGTTTGTTGCTCAACTGGCGGATGGCCGTGCCCGCGCTGACCGCGTACTCGATGCGTGAGATCGAGGACTGGCTAAGCATATTGTGCAAGTTTCCCCGCATCGCCGGATTCGGGTCAACAATAAGGACGGACAGGTCGCTGGTCAATGGCATCGTGCTTTACTCCGCGCTCGAAATGGCGCTGGTCTGGTTTGTTTTAGTTCGCAGTGCGATGTATTGGGACGACAGACCCGCCAGCATGGCGTGCCGCGGGTCGGCCTTGCGCAGCCGTGCCAGCAGCGCGGCGCACTGCTCGGCCAGAGGGGCGTCCCAGCCCTCGTCGTTCATCAGGCGCAGCATGGCGGAGGCGAGGGCGGACATCAGGCCCGGATTGTCCGGACGCCGCTTGAYGGCCGCCTTCAATACCTGAATGGCGCCGCGCTGGTCGCCCTGGCCGCTGCGGGCCGCGGCCTGCTTGACCAGATCATCGAGATAGCGCTCCACGCTATCGCCTTCGTTATGCGCCARGTCGCTGCGGCCGGCCTTGACATACAGGGCTTCGGCGTCGGCCTGGTTGATGCCGCTATGGGCATCGTCGGTGAAGGCGTCCAGCAAATGCATGGCTTCCTGATCGAGGCCATTCTCCAGGCAGCTTTGCACCAGACCCATTTTCAGGCCACGCGACAGGCCGCTGCAGGCTTCCAGCGCCTTGGCGGCGTTCGCCAGTTCGACTGCCGCCGCCGCGCCGTTGCCATTCAAGGCTTGCAGCATGGCGGCGGAATAGGCGCGGCAGGCATCGGTATTCGGTCCACTGCGGGAGGAGCGTTCCAGATCGCGCAGCACGGTGGCGGCGCCGGATGCGTCGCCCTTCTTCACCAGCGTGCGCACCAGATTCACGTGATCTTCGGGATCGCGGAATTCGGAATACTTGGCGCGGGCGACGACCTGCTTGAAGGTTTTTTCGGCCGCCGCCACGTCGCCGGTGTCAAAAGCCACCTGGCCGAGGTGGCGCAGGCGGCGCACCATATGGGGCGAGATGGAGACGGCGGCTTCCAGCACCTGTCGTGCATCGTCGGGCTGGCCCATGGCTTCGTGGGCGCGCGCCATCAGGTCGTATGCGGCCATGAACTTGGGATTCGCATCCAGCAGTGTTTGCAGCGTCTCCACCGCGGCGGCAAAGTTGCGCGCGGCGAACTGGCAGCGGGCCAGGCCGAGCTGAGCCCAGCCGACGTCGCGCGATTCGAGGATTTCAGCGTATGTGCCTTGCGCCGCCTCTGTGTGGCCAAGCGCCAGCAAAGCCTCGGCGCGCAGACGGGCGCATTCGGTGGCGTAGCGCGGATGGGCGGTCGCCGCGCTCTCGCTGGCGTCGATTGCTTCCTGGAGGCGGCCTTGTTCGAACATCTGGTGCACCGGCAGCAGGGCGTTGCGGCGGTCCACAGCACGCGCGATGCGCTGGGACAGCACGTCCACCGTAAAAGGTTTAAGAATGTAATCGGTCGGCGTCAGTTCGGCCGCGCTGACCACTTTGCCGTACATGCCTTCCGTGGTCAGCATGATGAACATGGCTGACTGGGAGATGATTTTGTGGTGGCGCAGGTCTTCCAGCAGCTRCTGGCCATCCTGGCCGTTTTCGCTGCCCAGATCGTATTCACACAGAATCAGGTCGTAATGGCGCTTGTCCAGTTGGCGGATGGCCGTACCGCTGCTCACCGCGTGCTCAATCTGGCGGACGTCGAGCTGCGACAGCATATTGTGCAGGCCCGCACGCATATGCTGGTTCGGATCGATGATCAGGACCGACAGGTTGTTATACGCTTGCATTGCGAAGTCAAAGTTCTCTCATTGGGAAGGAGAATACTCCAAGCACACCCCAAAATGGACGTTTTGCGCGTGTTTACGCCCTGCAAAAGCTAGTTTTGGCCGAAAATGTTGCTGCATTGCCATGGCGGCGGGGTGGGAAGAGGGGGCTGAAACCGGTATAATGTCGGCAAAGGAAATTCCGCAAGACCATTCAGCTCGTGCCCAGTATTCTTTTAATCCGCAGCTACGCTGCACCTACTGCCTCCCAACCATGTTGATTCTGCCGGGTTCAAACGCCCTGTCCGCATTCCGTAGCCAACGTCTTTTAACCCAACTGCAAGCTGTGCTGCCCTCGATTAGCTCGGTGCAAGCACGCTACATCCACTTCGTTGACAGCGCTTCCGAGCTGTCGGCCGACGACAAAACCCGCCTCAATGGCCTGCTGACGTATGGCGAGCCGGCCCTGGCGGAGCAAGCCGACGGCGTGGTGGAAGAATTCTTCGTCATCCCGCGCTTCGGCACCATTTCGCCGTGGGCTTCGAAGGCTACCGATATCGTGCATAACTGCGGCATGATCCACGTGCACCGCGTTGAGCGCGGCGTGGCTTACCGCGTGAACCTGAAGGGCGGTATCCTGGGCACCGGCCTGGGCGCGGCCAAGAAATTGTCGCCGGAAGAGGCGCAAGCCGTGGCAGCCCTGCTGCATGACCGCATGACCGAGTCGGTGCTGCGCAGCGCCGACCAGGCAGCCGGTCTGTTCTCCAGCCTGGACGCCAAGGGTCTGGAATTCATCGATGTGCTGGGCGCCGGCCGCCACGCGCTGGAAAAGGCCAATACGGACCTGGGTCTGGCGATGTCCGACGATGAAATCGACTACCTGGACAAAGCCTTCACCACCGCCAAGCGCAATCCGACCGACGTGGAGCTGATGATGTTCGCGCAGGCGAACTCGGAACACTGCCGCCACAAGATCTTCAACGCCGACTGGACCATCGACGGCGAACAGCAAGCCATTTCGCTGTTCAAGATGATCAAGAACACGCACGAGAAGAACCCGCGCGGCACCGTGGTGGCGTACTCGGACAACTCGTCGATCATCGAAGGTGCGGAAGTTACCCGCTTCTACCCGCGCGGCGAGAACCATGAATACGCGCCGTCCACGGAACTGGTGCACACCCTGATGAAGGTGGAAACCCACAATCACCCGACCGCCATTTCTCCGTTCCCAGGCGCCTCCACCGGCGCGGGCGGCGAGATCCGCGACGAAGGTGCAACCGGCCGCGGCGCCAAGCCAAAGGCTGGCCTGACCGGCTTCACCGTATCCAACCTGATGATCCCGGGTGCAGTGCAGCCATGGGAAAACGCGGCCAATGTGACCGCGCCGGTTGGCAAGCGCGATGAATCCAGGGTCTATGGCAAGCCGGAGCGCATCGCTTCGCCGCTGCAGATCATGATCGACGGCCCGCTGGGCGGCGCCGCGTTCTCGAATGAATTTGGCCGTCCGGTGCTGGGTGGCTACTTCCGAACATACGAGCAGAATATCGGCCAGCAGTTCGCTGGTGCGAAAGACGCTGTGTTTGGCTACCACAAGCCGATCATGATTGCGGGCGGTATCGGCAATATCTCTGGCAAGCACACGCACAAGAACGACATCCCAGTCGGCAGCCTGCTGATCCAGTTGGGCGGTCCTGGCATGCGCATCGGCATGGGTGGCTCGGCCGCTTCCTCGATGGCGACCGGCACCAACACTGCGGACCTGGACTTCGACTCCGTCCAGCGCGGCAATCCCGAAATGGAACGCCGTGCCCAGGAAGTGATCAACGGCTGCTGGCAGATGGCCGACAACAACCCGATCATCTCGATCCACGACGTGGGTGCGGGTGGCCTGTCGAACGCTTTCCCTGAAATTACCAACGACGCCAAGCGCGGTGCGATCTTCGATCTGCGAAAAGTGCCGCTGGAAGAATCCGGCATGGCGCCGAAAGAGATCTGGTCCAACGAATCGCAGGAACGCTATGTTCTGGCGATTGCGCCAAACGACCTGCCAGTGTTCCAGGCTCTGTGCGAACGTGAGCGCTGCCCCTTTGCTGTCGTAGGTGTGGCGACCGAAGAGCGCCAGCTGAAGGTGATCGACCAGGAAATGGGCAACAATCCGGTCGACATGCCGATGGAAGTCCTGCTGGGCAAACCGCCGAAGATGCACCGCGATGTGAAGCACGTGCAGAACGCGCTGCCTGCGATTGACCTGACCGGCATCCAGCTGGAAGAAGCGGCGCGCCGCGTTCTGCTGCTGCCGACCGTTGCGGACAAGAGCTTCCTGATCACCATTGGCGACCGTACCGTGGGCGGCATGTCGGTGCGCGACCAGATGGTTGGCCCATGGCAGGTGCCGGTGGCCGACTGCGCCGTGACTGCGCTGAGCTACGAAGGCTATGTGGGCGAGGCGATGTCGATGGGCGAGCGTACGCCGCTGGCCGTGATCGACGCGCCGGCTTCCGGCCGTATGGCGGTGGGCGAAACCATCACCAACCTGGCTGCTGCGCCGATCGCCGATATCTCCGACATCAAACTGTCCGCCAACTGGATGGCCGCATGCGGCCAGCCGGGCCAGGACGCTGCGCTGTTCGACACCGTGGCCGCTGTGGGTATGGAACTGTGCCCGGCGCTGGGTGTGTCCATCCCGGTGGGCAAGGACTCCCTGTCCATGCGCACCACCTGGAAGGATGAGGGCGAAGACAAGGCCGTGGTATCGCCGGTATCGCTGATCGTTTCCGGCTTCTCGCCGGTGTACGACGTGCGCAAGTCGCTGACCCCGCAGATCCGCACCGATCTGGGCGAGACTGCCCTGATCGTGATTGACCTGGGCCGCGGCAAGAACCGTATGGGCGCATCCGCCCTGTCGCAGGTGATGGGCCAGCTGGGCAACGACGCACCGGACGTGGATTCGCCGGAAGACCTGAAAGCCTTCTTCAACGCGATCCAGCAGCTGAACAAAGACGGCAAGCTCCTGGCTTACCACGACCGTTCCGACGGTGGCCTGTACACCACCCTGGTGGAAATGGCCTTCGCCGGCCGCGCCGGCCTGTCCGTCAACCTGGACATGCTGACGCTGGAATCCGAACACGCCATGGACCAGGGCGACGCCAAGAATTGGGCTGGCCAGATCGCTGAGCGCCGCAACGACTTCACCCTGCGCGCCTTGTTCAACGAAGAACTGGGCGCCGTGATCCAGGTGCGCGCCGAAGAGAAATCGGCTGTGATGGACGTTCTGCGTGCCCACAATCTGGGCGCCTGCAGCCATATCATCGGTAAGCTGAACGACCGCGGCGTGATCGAATTCACCCGCGATGCGAAGATCATCTACAGCGCACAGCGTTCCGCGCTGCACCGCCTGTGGAGCGAAACCAGCTGGCGCATTTCCCGCGTCCGCGARAATCCTGCCACGGCCGATGCGGAATTTGACCGCCTGCTGGACGAAACCGATCCAGGCATGCAGCCGAAGATCACTTTCGACATGGCCGACAATGTGGCTGCACCGTTCCTGAACACCGGCGTGCGCCCACGTGTGGCGATCCTGCGCGAGCAGGGCGTGAACTCGCATATCGAGACGGCGTGGGTGATGCACCAGGCAGGTTTCGCGGCTGTCGACGTGCACATGAGCGACCTGATTTCCGGCCGCGTGAAGCTGGATGACTTCCAGGGCATTATCGCGGTGGGGGGCTTCTCCTACGGCGACGTGCTGGGTGCCGGCGAAGGCTGGGCCAAGTCCATCCTGTTCAATCCGGAGATGTCGGAGCAGTTCGCGCGCTTCTTCCAGCGCAAGGACACCTTCGGCCTYGGCGTCTGCAACGGTTGCCAGATGATGGCCAACCTGAAGCCGCTGATCCCCGGTGCGCACGCCTGGCCGAAGTTCACGACCAACAAGTCGGAGAAATTCGAGGCTCGCTTCTCGATGGTGGAAGTGCTGGATTCGCCGTCCATCTTCTTCCAGGGCATGGCCGGCACCCAGACGCCGATCGCCATCGCCCACGGTGAAGGTTTCGCTGACTTCAGCCAGACCGGCAAGATCGATGAAGCCATTGCGGCAATGCGCTTCGTGGACAACCGCGGTGACGCGACCGAAGTCTATCCCTTCAACCCGAACGGTTCGCCACGTGGCCTGACTTCGGTCACCACGCCGGATGGACGCTTCACGGTCATGATGCCGCACGCAGAGCGCGTGTTCCGCACCGTGACGAACTCCTGGCACCCGGATGGCTGGGGCGAGGATTCGCCGTGGATGCGCATGTTCCGCAACGCGCGCAAGTTCATCGGCTAAGCTGCTGTCCGATCATCAGGCGATGGCCATCGGGCGTGCGTAATCCGAATTCACGGATGGCGCATGGCTCGTTGGTCAGGTCTTTGAAGATGTCGACGCGCGCATCCAGCGCGCGTCGGTAGTAGGCATCTACCTTATCGACAAGCAGGTAGGCGAAGTAGGCGTGGTCGCCCAGGCTAACGGGCGGCGGCGCTGACGGCCGCTCGGCCGCCATGATGGTGCAACTGCCATTCACGAAGATACGCCAGTCGGGTTCTTCGCTCTCGTGGATTTTGAAGGCGAGGACGCTGCGAAAGAAGGCGGCGGTGCGCTGCAGATCCGGTACGGCAATCACGAACATGGATTGCGTAATCATCCTCTCTCCTAAAGATGTTTGGCTGCCTCCCGGTAGCTCAGGGGCGCCAGTTGTGCGCGATGCTGGGCAAGGAAATTCCCGACCGCATCCGGCGCATGCCGGGCATAGTCGCGCAGCGCCCAGCCGATGGCTTTCTGGATGAAGAATTCCTTCTCATGGCTCAAGGCTAACGCATAACGGAACAGACGTGGCGCGTCAACGGCATCGCGCCAGCCGAGCTGGTGGAGCAGGGCGATGCGGCGCACCCAGAAATCCTCATCCTGCAAGGCTTCATCCATACCGTCGTGGCTGCCGCGCAGCACGTCGCCGACAATGCTGGCGGTGGCATCCACGCTATCCCACCAGGACTTGCGGCGTGCCAGTGCGATCAGGGCCGGCAGTTGCTCGGCGCCCAGGGTTTTCCAGCGTGCCGCAAGAATATCCAGCGCGGCGTACTGATATTCGCGCTGGGGCAGATCCCATAGCGTGCCGGCCAGCGCCAGCAGTTCGTTCTCCGTGGCGCCGCGCAGCGCCGCGATCAGGGGCTTGAGCGCTGCCCGGCGTGCAGGCGTTGGGATGCCAAGGAATTCGAAGTGATCGCGCATATAGGCGCGCATCGCGGGAGCGCGGACGGGATCGGCGAGCGGGGCGAGGGCGGCGATAACGCCAGCGGCGGTGGGAGAGGGAGGTGCTTTGGTCATAAAAAAAGCGCTCCGGAGAGCGCTTTCTTGTCCACTTACTGGATCTTGGCTTTCTTCAGCAGTTCGTCGCGGTAGGCGGCGACTTTGCGCTGGGTCAGGGCTTCAGCCACCTGGCCTTTCACTTCTTCCAGAGCCGGCAGCTTGGTTGGGCGAACGCCTTCCAGCTTGATCACGTGCCAGCCGAACTGGGACTGCACTGGCTTGTCGGTGAATTGACCTTCCTTCAGGGCCACCATGGCGTCGGAGAATGGCTTCACATAGCTGCCTGGAGCGGCCCAGTCCAGATCGCCGCCGTTGTTGGCGGAGCTGTCCTTGGATACTTTGGCCAGTTCTTCAAACTTGCCGCCGGCTTTCAGCTTGGCGATGATGTCCTGGGCTTCCTTCTCGGTGCCAACCAGGATGTGGCGTGCGTGGTATTCCTTGTCGCCGCGGGAAGCTTTGTGCTCGTCGTAAGCGGCTTTGATTTCAGCATCAGTTACCGGATGCTTCTTGACGTAGTCTTGCAGCATGGCGTTGATGATGATGGACTGGCGTGCGTTTTCCAGCGCCAGCTTGACTTCCGGCTTGGCGGCGAAGCCTTGCTTGTCGGCTTCCTGGATCAGCACCTCGCGGCCGATCAGGTCCTTCTTGATGGCTTCGCGCAGCTGAGGCGAATCCGGCTGGCCACTCTGGGCGGTCACTTGCTTGACCATGGCGTCCACGYGCGTTGCCGGGATGGCTTTGCCGTTGACGGTGGCTACGTTTTGCGCGAATGCTGGTGCGGCGACTACAGCGGTCAGTGCTAACAACAGGCTTGCTGGCTTCAACATCTTGTCTATTCCTAAGAAATAAAATGCAAAACCGGCGCCACACAGGCGCCGGACAGGTCAGATCAGCTGATTACTGAATCTTGGCTTTCTTCACCAGTTCTTCCTGGTAGGCTTGCAGCTTCTTCTGGATCAGCGCGTCGGTGATTTGCGGCTTGGCTTCTTCCAGGGTTGGCAGCTTCACAGGACGAATGTCGTCGACCTTGATCACGTGCCAGCCGTTCGGGGTCTGCAGTGGCTTCTCGGTGATCTGGCCTTTTTGCAGGCCTACGAAGGCGTCAGCAAATTGCTTAGGGAAGTTGGATGGGGTGCCCCAGTCCAGGTCGCCGCCGTTGGCAGCGGAACCAGCATCCTTGGAATTCTTGGCCAGGTCTTCGAACTTGGCGCCGCCTTTCAGCTTGGCGATGATGTCGGTCGCGTCCTTCTCGGACTCCACCAGGATGTGGCGTACGTGGTATTCCTTGTCGCCGGTCTGAGCAACCACGCGGTCGTATTCAGCCTTCACTTMGGCGTCGGCAACCGGGTGCTTCTTGACGTAGTCGGCAACCATGGCGTTCAGCACGATGGCCTGGCGGGCGTTTTCCAGCGCCTGCTTGACCTGTGGGTCGTTACCGAACTTTTGTTTTTCCGCTTCCTGCATCATTACTTCACGGCCGATCAGGTCTTTCTTGATGGCTTCACGCAGCTGAGGGCTGTCTTGTTGTTGGCCCTGTGCTACCAGCTGCTTGACGATGGCGTCAACACGGGAAGTAGGAATGGCTTTGCCGTTAACGACAGCAACGTTCTGAGCAAAGACTGGTGCAGACGCAACGGCGATGAGTGCGAGCAGCAGACGGGCTGGCTTGAAAGTCATTGATTTAATTCCTAAGGGAAAGTTACTCGAAAAACGTGGAGGAATTTGGGCGGATCGCCGAGATGTCTCTACTATTCAATTTGTTTGAGCTTCTTTGAT
The DNA here is from genome assembly GCF_052113985.1 of Pseudoduganella sp. RAF53_2. Taxonomy (NCBI): domain Bacteria; kingdom Pseudomonadati; phylum Pseudomonadota; class Betaproteobacteria; order Burkholderiales; family Oxalobacteraceae; genus Pseudoduganella; species Pseudoduganella sp. RAF53_2. The sequence goes on from NZ_JBFRDW010000153.1 coordinate 9,917, forward strand.
TTGTATCCCAAAATTCCGCGCATATCATACTTCAGACGGTGCCAGTGCGGTAATGGCCAATGCATGAATTTCTTTATGCATCATATCGTGCACGGAATCATACACCAGCCGATGGCGTGTGACGAGTTTATGACCTTCGAATTTACCGGAGACGATACGGACCCGGTAATGCCCCCCGCCGGAGGCCGCTCCGGCATGCCCGGCATGCATGGCGGATTCGTCCTCAATATTGATCTGAACGGGTGCCAGGGCGGCTTCCAGGCGCTCGCGGATTTTGGCCAGACGCGGATCGCTCATGCTTCATCCTTGATATGTTTCGAAAGGTAAAAAGCCTGGGCAATAAAGAACAGAAGCATTAGTCCGGTCACGCC
>NZ_JBFRDW010000154.1:0-10231 GCF_052113985.1 Pseudoduganella sp. RAF53_2
GCATGCAGGCCATCCTGCCGCCTCAATGCAGCGGTACTTCGGTGTACACCGACCCGACTGGGGTGAACGTGTTTGCCGAAACGACAGTTGGTGTGGCGGCGCATTGAGCATGAGCGGAGTTGCCATCTTGCCGGGTACCAGCTACGAACAAGAGCTGAGCGAATACCATTTGATGTCCAGCCGGGCCTGTGCGGTCACGGTGATCGTGCTCGTGTTGCTGGGCATGGTGCTGGACTACGCCGTTTATCCCAATGAAATGCTGCGCTTTGCCATTGCGCGCGTGGTGACCAGTGCCGCCATCGTGGCTGCGCTGGTGCTGCTGTACACCCGCTATGGCCGTGCCCATGTGCACGTGGTGACCTTCATCTGGCTGACTTTCCCGCAGCTGATGATCGCCTGGATGATCCACGTGACGCAGGGCGAATCTTCGCTGTTTTATGCAGGGATCATCCTGACCATATTCGCCGTGGGGACGCTGTTCCCGGTCGGCTATAAATATACGCTGGGCTTTGGCGCCGTGACGGTGCTGCTGTTCTATCTGGCTTGCGCGCTGCGTCCCGGCGGCATCCACGATGGCAGCCAGTTTGCCTTCCACCTGACCATCATCATCTTCTCCATCGCTGGCAGCACGGTCTACACCTTCTACAGCGAACGTGTGCGGCGCCAGCTGCATTCGCTGAAGGAAGAGGTGGCGCAGAAGAATATCGAACTGGAAGACACCAACCGCAGCCTGGCCGAAATCAAGGGCCAGATGCTGCAACAGGAAAAAATGGCGGCCCTCGGCACTCTGGCCGCAGGCCTGCTGCATGAAGTGAACAACCCGGTCAACTTCTGCATGATGGCGATCGATGTGGCGGTCGAGGAGCCGGCCGCCAAAAATAGTCCGCTGCTGATGGAATGCCTGACGGACGCCAAGCAGGGCATGCAGCGCGTGCAGTACATCGTTTCCGACCTCAAGACCTTCGCTTACCGCAAGAGCGGCGTGGACCACGAAAGCTCGCAATTCCTGTTCGAGCGCGCGCTAGATTCCTCGGTGCGCCTGGTGGGCCACGAAATCAAGGGCGTGAAGATCAACCGCAATCTGGAAGCCGACACGCTGGTACGCGGCGATGAGGCGGCGATCGTCGGTGTGCTGATTAATCTGCTGAGCAATGCGGCACTGGCCATGCGCAAAGGCGCCACGGCCAATCCGACCATTGACGTCAGCGCCGAGGCCGAAGGGGACCGTCTGCGCGTCGCGGTGCGCGACAACGGCCCCGGTATTGCGACGGAAAACATCGGGCGCGTGTTCGAACCATTCTTTACCACCCGCGAGGTGGGCCAGGGCCTTGGCCTTGGACTGAGCATTTGCTATAGCGTCATCCAACGGCACGGCGGCCTGCTCGCGGCCGAAAGTGTGCCGGGTGAATGGACGAGATTCACTTTCGACCTGCCGCGTGTGGCAGGCGGGGAGAAATAAATGTCGAATAGCGAGCGCAATGCAGCCACCGTGCTGTACGTCGATGACGAAGAAATGGCCCGCAAATATTTTGCGCGGTCCATCGAGGGCGATTACAAGGTGCTGACGGCGCCCAGCGTGGATGAAGCCCTCGAAATCCTGAGCAAACCCGATGCGGACATCGATGTGCTGGTGACCGATTACCGCATGCCGGGCCGCGTGGGCGGCGAGCTGCTGCGCCAGGTCGAGGAACATTATCCGCACCTGGTGCGCATCCTGGTCACAGCCTACGCCGACAAGCAGGTGCTGCTGGATACCATCAATGGCGGCGATATTTTCCGTATCCTCGAAAAACCGCTGGACATGGATACCTTGCGCACAGCTTTGCGCATGGCTGCCACCAACGCCCGCGAACGCGCCGCGCGCCGTCAAAGCCTGCTGGCGATCGAGGAGACGGTGGCCTTCCTGGCGCACGAACTGAATACACCGTTGGCCACCATCGCCAACTTCGCGCGCAATATCCAGCGCCGCGTCAACGGCAATGCGCCCGACAATGGCTTGCCGCTGAAGGCCGACATCGGCAACGCAGCGGCCCATATGAATGACAATGCGCGCTACTGCCTGTCGGTGCTGTCGTCCTTCGTGGAGTCGGTCAAGCGCGCCAGCGTGGTGCCGGCGGCGCGTGTGGCCAGCGGCAGTGCTCACCAGATGGTGAACGCGCTGCTCAACGTTTATCCCTTGTCGCCTTCACAGCGCGCCGCGGTCGCGGTCGATGTGCAGAGCGACTTTACTGTCAAGGCCTCGCCGAACTGCGTGGCCCTGGTGCTGTCCTCCCTGCTCAGCAATGGACTGCGCGCGCTGAACGGCCATCCCGAGCCGGTGCTGAAAATTACCGTGGGCGTGGAGGCTCGTCCGTTCATCGTCGTGGAGGATAATGGCCCCGGCATCCCGCCGGCGCTGCTCAACCGCCTGCTGCTGGATCCGGTAACCATGCACGGCAAGGACGGCGGCAGCGGCTGGGGCCTGATTTTTTGTAACCGCGTGATGCAGTCGTTCGGAGGCCATCTGCGGGTGCAGTCGGAGCAAGGACGCTCCACCACCGTAACCATGAATTTCCCGGATTTAGAGAAGGAACGAGCATGACCGAACCCACCAAAACCGCACCGGCGATCCTGTACGTCGATGATGAGGCAACCGCCCTCAAATACTTCCAGCGCGCCCTTGGTTCGCTCGCTCCCGTATACACCGCTGAATCGGTGGAAGAGGGCAAACGTATGCTCGACGAGCATGCCGATGAAATTGCCGTGCTGGTGTCCGACCAGCGCATGCCGGGCGCCTACGGCAACGAGCTGCTGTTCTATGCGTGGGACCGTTATCCGCACATTGTGCGTATCCTGACCACCGCCTACTCCGAAATGGAGCATACGGTGGATGCGGTCAACCAGGGACAGATTCACCGCTACATCCAGAAGCCGTGGGACATCGCTTCGCTGCGCATGGAGCTCAAGCAGGCGCTGGCCCTGGCCAAGCTGCAGAAGGAACACTCGCAGCTGCTGCGCGAGAAGCTGCTGGTGCGCCAGAAGCAGGCGGTGGCAAGCCGTATCGGCACGCTGTACACGCTGTCCGCCAGCCTGGCAGCGGGCGCGCCGTTCGTGCCGGTGGAAAGCTATCTGTCCGGCGCTCTGAGCGCGGGCATGGTGCCGCCGGAGCCGGATTGGCTGATGCTCGACCATTCGGACCTGATCAGTTCCGAGGCCTTCCGCAGCGCAGCCTTTGGCGTAACGGTACGCGAGCACCTGGGCCGCCTGGAGCAGCAGCATGCGGGCGCCGATGCGGCGCAAGCCTTTGTGCTGCTGGCCGAAACCTTTGGTCCGACGTTCCGCGATACGGGCAATGGGACGGCGCTGTTCCTGCAGCGCTCCCAGCTCACCGAGTTCCTCGAAACGCCAACCGGAACGCCAGTGTCGTCGCAGCATGCGTTCTGGCTGGCGGTACTGCTGTGGATGGGCAAACGCGGTGCGGCGATGCAGATGTCCGGCGGCGATGAAGGCGTGAAGTGCCGCATGGTGAACGCCGAATCGGCATTGACCCCGTCGCAGCTGGCGGCCTGGGTCGAACAGTTCTAAGAGGCGTGCGCCGCTGGGGCGCTCCTTTGGCTAAGATGGGCTCCACTATCAAGGGAGGAAATCATCATGCCACGAGGAGCCAGCCCCAAACGCGAACGCGAATACAAGGAAATCGAAGCGAAATTCGAGAAGGAAGGCCGCTACAAGGGCCGTGAGGAAGAGGTCGCGGCGCGCATCGTCAACAAACAGCGCAAGCAGTACGGCGAAACCAAATCCGCCAAGAAGGCCGACAAGGCCGGCAAATCATCGGACCGCGGCCTGCCGATCGACGATTACGAGCATCTGACCGTGCCGAAGATCGCCAGCCAGATTGCGCATCTGAGCCCGGCCGAGCGCCGCAAAATCCGCACTTTCGAATCGAAGCACAAGAACCGCAAGGGCGTGATGGAGGCGCTCGACCGTCTGCACTAAGCCTTCGCTGCTTGCCACACGCTCAGCAGGGCGGTGGCGATCAGCAGCAGGCCGATACCGCGTGCGGTCCAGCGTGAGGCGGCGGGATTGGCGGCAAACCAGCCGCTTGCCTGGCTGGCCGCCAGCGCCAGGGCGCCGTACACGCCGAGCTGCGTGGCGGCCGTGATTGTGCCCAGTACGCCGGACTGCATCCACAGCGGGTCTTGTCCCGGTTTGAGGAATTGCGGGAAGACAGCCAGCATGAACATATAGGCCTTGGGGTTGGTCAGGCTGGTGAGCATGGCGCGGCGGAAGATGACCGGCGCCGCCAGCACTTCCTTGCCGGCGCCGGGTGTAAAGACGTCGGTGCTGCGGAGGAAGGTCCAGCCCATCCAGGCGATGTACGCAGCGCCTGCGACGAGCATGATCTGAAACAGGGCTGGCCACAGTTGCAGCACGACCGCTGCGCCGAGTGCGCCCATTAACAGGTGGCAAAAGCCGCCTGCCACAATGCCGCCCACCGCGGCGAATCCCGCTTTGCGTCCGCCGAGCATGGCGTTGGCCATGACGAAGGCCATGTCCAGGCCGGGCAGGATGATGATGCCGAAGACGACGGCGAAATAGAGTAAGAGGTGATGGTTCATGCAGGCAGATTAAGGCCTAATCAGGACAGCATTCGCCCTGATTCCGGACTATATTGTCTGGCATGTACTATCCAACCACTCGCGTACTGGCAGTGCTCGAACTGCTGCAGTCTCAGGGCCGCCTGAGCGGCGCCGACATGGCGCGCCGCCTGGAAGTCGACCAGCGCACGCTGCGCCGTTATATCGTGATGCTTGAAGACCTGGGGATTCCCATCATGTCCGAGCGCGGACGGCATGGCGGCTATTCGCTGATGCCGGGCTTCAAACTGCCGCCGATGATGTTCAATGATGACGAGGCGCTGGCCTTGTCGCTTGGCTTGCTGGCCGCGCGCAGCCTGGGACTGGCCGAAGCTGCGCCTGCGGTGGCCAGCGCCCAGGCCAAGCTGGAGCGCATCATGCCGGATGGCCTCAAGCAGCGCATCGGCTCCATCGGCGACAGCGTCCACCTCGACCTCGCGCGCGGCCGTGCCCCGCAGGACAATGCCGCCCTGGTGGTGCTGAGCGCCGCCGCCCGCGACCGCCAGCGCGTCCACATCAACTACCGCGCCAGCCCTTTAGCCGCAGCCGGCCCGGCGTCAGGCGAGACGGCGCGTGATGTCGATCCGTATGGGCTGGCTTACTACACGGGATTCTGGTATCTGGTCGCGCATTGCCATCTGCGGCGCGGTTTGCGGACCTTCCGGCTGGACCGCGTGCTTGAGGCCCGCGCATTGGCGCAACATTTCGAGCGTCCGGCTAACTTCGACGCGCTGGCTCACCTGCGGCGCACCATCGCCGCGCTGCCGCGCAAATTCCCGGCGACGGTCTTGCTGAAGACCGATCTCCAGCGCGCCCAATCGGTGCTGCCCGACTGGATCGGACTGCTGGAGCAAACACCCAACGGCGTCCTGTTGCACAACCAGTCCGACGAACTCGAATGGTTTGCGCGACAGCTGGCGGCCCTGCCGTTCGGCTTTGAGATCATCGGGCCGCCGGAGCTGTGCGCGGTATTGGCGCAGCACGCCCGGCAACTGCTCAGTGCTGCGCAGCTTCGATGATCACGTTCGCAACCGCCTCAGGCTGCGCCAGCATCGCCACGTGGCTCGATTCCACCACGGTAGTTTTGGCGTGAATGCGCTTTGCCGAGTCTTTCAGCAGCTGCGGTGCGATCATGCGGTCGTTGTTGGTCACGATGAAGTAGCTTGGACGGGTCTTCCACGCCGCCACGGTCACCTTCTCATCGAAGGCCGCGCCGCGGATCGGACCCTGCGTGGCTGCGATCAGTTTCTGCTGAGCAGCCGGCAGATCCTGCGCAAAGTTCTGCGCCACCGACTCCTCGGGAATGGTCACGAAGCCTGAAGCATCAGCCTGCAGGGTGCCGATGCCCGGTGGCGTCGGATAGCCCTTGCCCTGCGAGGCGGTCGATTCGCCTTCGTTCGGCGCAAAGGCCGCCACATATACCAGCGACTTCACCTTGCCGGTAGCGCCAGCCTGGGTGATGACGGTGCCGGCCCACGAATGGCCAACCAGCACCACGTCACCCTTTTGCGCGGCGATGGCGCGCTCGGTGGCGGCCACGTCGTCCGCTAGCGAAGTCAGGGGATTCTGCACCGAGATGACTTTCAGGCCTTTCGCCTCCAGCAGCGGAATCACTTTATCCCAGCTGGAACCGTCGGCAAACGCGCCGTGCACCAGAACCACCGTTGCCGGATCGGCGGCAAATGCAGCCGGAGAAAGTGCTGCGGCGGACAGTGCAGCCGCAGCGAAAGCGGATTTGATCAGTTTATTCATCTTCTTAGTCCTTTGCGGCGAGCAGTTCGCGGATCTTCTGTTCGGTAACGTCGTAGTTGCCTTCACCGAAGTGCGTATAGACGATGCGGCCTTTCTTGTCGATCAGGTAGGCAGCCGGCCAATACTGGTTGTCGTAAGCGCGCCAGGTGCTGTAGGCATTGTCCTGGGCGACCGGATAAGTGATGCCGAAGCGCTTGATCGCCGCCGCCACGTTCTCGGTCTTGCGTTCGAACGGATACTCAGGGGTATGCACGCCGACCACCACCAGGCCCTGATCCTTGTACTTCTCGTACCAGGATTTCACGTAGGGCAGGGTGCGTACGCAGTTGATGCAGTCGAAGGTCCAGAAATCGACCAGCACCACTTTGCCGCGCAGCGACTGCTGGGTCAGGGGCTGGCTGTTGAGCCAATTGTTGATGCCGCTGAATTCAGGTGCGGCACCGAAATCGCGTGCCGTGGCAGCTTGTGCGCCAGTAGCGACGACGGCGGATGCCGACAGGGCGGCGATGAGCAGGGCTTTCTTGAACATGGTGATTCTCCTTTTCAGATTCAGATCAGATGGAAGGGCCGCCCAGCAAACGGGCATACAGTTGGACATCAAGATGGAAATAAATGGCAATCGCGGTAATCAGCACCAGGCCGCCGAAAATCTGCTGCATGCCTTGCGAACGCAGGGCCAGCCAGCGCAGACGGCCGGTCACCACCTGGCCACCGTATGCGATCAGCAGCATCGGAATGCCGGCGCCGGCGGCGTACAGCGAGAGCAGGCCGGCGGAGCGGGCGGTGTCCTGTGCCTGCGCCACCAGGGCAAGAATCGAAGCCAGCACCGGACCGGCGCAGGGAGTCCAGGCGGCGCCGAGCGACATGCCGAGCACGAAGCCGCCTGCGTTGCCGGGGCCAGGCTGGGCGGCCTGCACGGTGCGCTGCGGCAGGCGCTCTTCGATGCGGGCCTTCAGCCATTCATACGGGTGCGGCCACAGGCGCACCAGGCCGGAGATGGCCAGCAGGGCAATGGCGACATTGCGCAGGATTTCGTGGGCATCGGCCACCGCGCCGGACACGAACGCCAGCAGCATGCCGAGTGCCGAAAAAGTCAGCACGAAACCGGCGACGATAAACAGTGGACGGGTACGGGTACCGTTCACCGCGCTGCCCAGAATGATGGGCAAAACAGGCAGAACACAGGGAGAGGCGATGGTCAGGATACCGGCACCGAAGGCAAGTGGTGCTTCAAGCAGGTGGTTCATGGCAGCACTCCTAAAAGTGATTTGGAATGACTGTATTAGACCGCCCTGACATGTCGGGCAAATGTGTCACTATGTGCCAGTGTGTCTATGTACAGGGCCAGATACATGGAGACACAAATCTCCGCTACACTTCGGCTATAAAACTGACAACAGCATTAATCTGGAATCTAAATGGCCGAACATATCCTGATCGTCGACGACGACCGTGAAATCCGCGAACTGCTCGCAAACTACCTTTCCCGCAATGGCATGACCGCTTCCACCGCCGCCAACGGCAAGCAAATGTGGACGGAACTGGAACAAGGTCCGGTGGACCTGATCGTGCTGGACGTGATGATGCCCGGCGAAGACGGCCTCCAGCTATGCCGCGAACTGCGTGGCGGCAAATGGCGTACCGTGCCGGTGCTGATGCTGACGGCGCTGAGCGAAGAGACCGAGCGCGTTATCGGCCTCGAAATGGGCGCTGATGATTATCTGGGCAAACCATTCTCGACGCGCGAGCTGCTGGCCCGCATTCGGGCCGTGCTGCGCCGCTCGCGCATGCTGCCGCAAGGCCGTTCGCCGGTCGAAACCACGCCGATGCTGGTGTTTGGCGACTGGAAGCTGGATACCACCGGCCGCCATCTGCTGGATGAGCAAGGCACCATGGTGGCGCTAAGCGGCGCCGAATACCGCCTGCTGCGCGTATTCCTCGACCATCCGCAGCGCGTGTTGACGCGCGACCAGCTGCTGAACCTGACCCAGGGCCGCGACGCGGAACAGTTCGACCGCTCCATCGACCTGCTGGTCAGCCGCCTGCGCCAGCGCCTGCGCGACGACGCGCGCGAGCCGCGCTACATCAAGACCTTGCGTAACGAAGGCTATATCTTCTCGTCCGCGGTGCAGACCGAGGGAGAAGAGGAATGAAGCGGCTCATGCCGCGCACCCTGTTCGGTCAGCTGGCTGCGATTCTGTTTGCCGGCCTGATTGCCGCCCACGCGCTGGCTTTTTACGTCATCGTGAGCGAGCGCACGGCGGCGACCAAGGGTGTGATGCTGAATTTCATGGAACAGGACGTGGCCAGTTCGGTGGCACTGCTGGACCGCCTGCCCGCCGCGGAACGCGAGTCCTGGCTACCCAAACTTGAGCGCCGCACTTACAGTTTCATTCTTGGTCCGGGTGAAGAAGGGATGCGGCCGACCGCGCCGATTTCCATGCTGCTGCTCACTTCTCTGGAAGAGGTCATCGGCAAGAATTATCCTCTCACAGCCAGCGCCTTGCCGGGTCCACGTGAGCACCTGCAAGTACATATGCACCTGCGCGACGGCTCGCCGGTGACGCTGGATATCCTGCCGCGCGGCTGGCCAATGGCCCCGTGGCTGCTGCCGGCCCTGATTGGCCAACTGCTGATTCTGGGCACGATCTGCTGGCTATGCGTGCGCCAGGCAACGCGTCCGCTGACGGACATGGCGCGCGCCGCAAACGCCGTCGGCCCCGATCTGCAGCCGAAGCGCATGGCGGAAGGCGGCCCGGAAGAAGTGGCACGCGCCGCCAGCGCCTTCAACGCCATGCAGGACCGCGTGAAAAGCTATATGACGGAGCGCATGCAGATCCTGGCGTCCGTTTCGCACGATCTGCAAACGCCARTCACGCGTATGCGTCTGCGCACGGAGCTGATGGATGCGGACCCTGAACAGCGCGACATCATCCTGCGCGACCTGCAGCAGATGGAAGAAATGGTACGCGAAGGCGTGACCTATGCACGCTCAGCGCAGGGCGGCAATGAAGCGCCGCGCAGCCTGGATCTGGACGCTTTCCTCGATAGCCTGGTATTCGATTATCAGGACTTGAACAAGGAAGTCAGCTTGCATGGCGCGATCAGCACGCCCGTCACGACGCGGCCCCTGGCGCTGCGCCGGGTGCTGGGCAATCTGATCGATAACGCCATCAAATACGGCGGCAGCGCCGAAGTGCATGCATCGATGACCCCACACGGCCGCGCCGAAATCCGCGTACTCGATCGCGGTCCCGGCATTCCGGAAGAGCTGTTGCAAGCCGTGTTCGAGCCGTTCTATCGTGTGGAAGGGTCGCGCAGCCGCGAGACTGGCGGCACGGGTCTGGGCCTGGCCATCGCACAGCAGTTGGCGAAAGCCCTCGGCGCCACCCTCACGCTGCAAAACCGCGAAGGCGGCGGACTGGAGGCACGTCTTACGCTGGGAGTTGAGGCCGCACAGGACTGAGGTGCAAGGCTTCCATCAGCTGTGCCAGGTGRCCTGCGTTGTCGCGCATGGTCACCGATGCCTCGCTGGCCTGCTGTACCAGCGAAGCGTTTTCCTGCGTGGCCTTGTCCATTGCGGTCATCACCTGATGCACCCGCTCGATGCCATCCGTCTGCACACGGCTGGCGTCTGAAATTCCGCTCATCAGATTCGCCACGCGCTGCACGGCATCGACCAATTGCTGCATGGTGCGGCCCGTGTCGTCCACCAGCTTGCCGCCGGCTTCCACCTTGGCCACGGAGTCGTTGATCAGGTCCTTGATTTCCTTTGCCGCTGCCGCACTGCGCTGCGCCAGATTCCGCACTTCGCTGGCAACCACGGCGAATCCACGGCCTTGCTCACCAGCGCGCGCCGCTTC
>NZ_JBFRDW010000155.1:0-10163 GCF_052113985.1 Pseudoduganella sp. RAF53_2
GCGTCTGCACATTCTCAAGGTGCAGATAGCTGCCGCCCTGTTCGGGCAGTTCGCTGACGTACATCGGCTTGTTGTTCTGCCGATCAAAAAACACTTCGAGCCGCACTTCGCGCAATTGGGTGCCAAAGATGCCCGTCATCAGTTCCTTGACGCGGAAAGGGGCGTAGACAAAGCCGAGCAGGTGCCGCGCCGATACACCATCTTCTGCCGGCCCGTAAGCCGGATTCACCATCAGAAAGCCCAGGCTCCTGTCTTCGCTGGTGTTCTGCGCCAGAATGAGCGGAGCCGTGATCGTCATGCGGCCATTCTGCATCGAGGCCAGCAGCGCGCGTTGCCGCGTGGGTTCGGCCAGCATGTCGAAGCCGATCACAGACAGATTACGTGCCGTCTCGGGTTCCAGCAGCGTGATCGGCGCATAGAATTCGCGTTTGCCTTCAGGCCGAATCCGGAAGCTGGGCCGATCGTCGCGGCGGATTGCGCTGACGGCATGATCCAGGTCCTGCGCGGACAGAAAGTTTGCAAAGCCCAGCCCCATCACACCCGGAAATTGGCCGGGCAATTCCAGTCCCGTCACGAAATTCCGCCATTCATGGTGCTCGACGCTATTGGACGCCTCATACAGCGCGGAACCGGCGCGCAGCAGCGATTCGTATGCCTCCATGCGCTCGTACAGCGTGTCGCGCACCACTTGCGCTGAATGGTCGAAGCGCTCCTGGGCGTCACGCGAGATGCTGGCCTTGCCCCATTCCCAGGTGATGACGCTCAAGGTCATGCACACGGCCAGCGCCAGAAGCGGCACCGGCGAGAAGCGCGGCTGGCTGCCGTTGTCGGTGGCCAGCACCAAGGCAATGACAGTGGTGATGGCGAGGAAGAGGCATAGGTCCAGCACCGAATGCTGCAACAGGCCCGAGTCAAAAGGACCATAACCCATCGCGGTTGCCGGCACCGCGACGGCGACAACTATCGCCAGGGCCAGATACATGACACCGCGCCGGTGCCAGACCGCGGCCCAGGCCATCGGCAGCAGCAGAACGTAGGGCGGGATGTGCATGCCTTCCGGGATGAAGTCGTCGAAGAACACGGCGCATGCGCTGGTGGCAGTAACGGCCAGGACCAGCAGTTCGGCAGGCCGTGGCCGGGCAAGGAGCCCGCGCCAGCTTTGCATCAGCATCAGCGCCATGGGCGCCACGACGAGCATGCCGAGCAGGTCGCCGATCCACCAGACAGTGGCGACCTTGCCCGCCAAACCACCTTGAATAATGCCGCTTATCCAGAGCTCGGCCGTGCCATTGACGCAGGCCACCAGGGCCGCTGCGCCGATGGCGAACACGAAGAGATAGACATTGCGCGGCGTGGCCATGCGCAATTCACCATTGAGAAAGCGCTGCACCAGCCAGGCGCCGAGCAGGGCTTCGAGCGTGTTGCCGGCCGCGATTCCCAGCGATACCGCGCCGATCRCCGCCGGAGTGGCGGCCTGGTTCTGGGCGAAGACAGTCAGATTGGCCAGCGCGGCGCCGATGAAGATGCTTGGCGAAGCACGCCAGCCATAGTGCAGTGCGAGCGCCAATGCGAAGCCGGAAGGCGGCCAGATCGCGGTGGCATTGCTTTGGCCGACCGCCAATAGCAAGCCTACGCGGGCAAGCGCGTAATAAACGGCCGTGGCCAGCGCCATGCCAAGCAGGGTATGCAGGGCAGAGCGGGGCGGCGGGGCAGCGCGTAAAACTTCAGCCATGCAATTTAGGTAAGGTTGCCTAAATCACAGACTAACATGGCCGGCAGGCCGATGCCAGCACGAGTCGCTGGCTCTGTTTAGTTATGCGCGCGGACGCTGGCGGTGGAACACGAGCGGGCTGTATGGTACGGCCGACGGCGGCGCGCTATTGAAAATGCCAGGCTTCATGGCGCCAACCACGTGCATCTCACAAGGTTTGCAGTCGAAACGCAAGGTGTACTTTTCATTGCCGCTGACAAGGGTCATCGGCTCGGCCTTCACCTGGCCCTGCACGCCTTGCACGCCCTTGGCCTGTTTCGGGCACAGGTTGAAGGAGAAGCGCAGGCAGTGCTTGGTGATCATCAGCGACACTTCGCCCGGCTCCTCGTGCGACTCGTAGGCCGCATCGATCATTTGCACGCCGTGTTTCTGGTAGAAGGCGCGCGCCTTTTCGTTGTAGACGTTGGCCAGGTAGCTCAGTTGCGTGTCCGGGTAGGTGGCGGGCGGCTGCACCGACGCCTTGCGCTCAGGACGCTCCCATGCCGCCAGACGTGCCGCCTCGTGTGCGGCGACAGCATCGCGGCGCAGGCCATTGATGGCGGCGGAAGGCACGAACCATGGCTGCGACAGGTCCAGCTTCACTTCGCCCGGCTCGAACATGGTGTTACCCAGCTTGGCGATGCTGGTGCGCAGGCTGCTTTCCGCTTGCGCCGCCTGTTGCGCAGGCTGCAGGGCAATCGCTGCCTCGGTGACGGAGGTGATGCCATCTTCGTCGAYGGCAGTCAGACGCAGACCGCCGTCGGATTCGCTCAGGCTAAGGTGCAGCTGGACCTTGCGCTCGGACGACTTCTTGGTCAGCGACGCTTCCCAGTGATGGTCCTTGTTGCGGTTGACGATCGTGCCAACTTTCAAGCCGGGCAGGGCGGACAGCTGCTCGTTAGGGAAAACGCGCCAGCGCTGGCCTTCCTCGTCCTCGCCGAGCTTCTCGGCCTTGTTGGCCAGGATGCCGACGGTTTCGCGCTTGTTCATGTAGTTCAAGCCATCGCCGTTTTCCATGGCGGCGTTGGTCGACAGGTCGATGTGGTCCTTGCCGATCTTGATGACCGAACCCAGCTCCACGCCGACGAATTTCGGCGAATCGAAAGCGCCGATATCGTCCTGGCGGCCGTTGGCGAAGTAGTCGGTGTGGCCGCGGTGGAAGGTCTTGTCCGCGTCCGGTGTGAAGAACACTTCGGTGCGGCCGCTGGATGCGCGCGCGTACTCGGGGCGGCGTTCCAGAATCTCGTCCAGCAGCAGGCGGTAATTAGCCGTGATGTTTTTTACATAGCCCATGTCCTTGTAGCGGCCTTCAATCTTGAAGGAGCGGATGCCGGCGTCGATCAGCGCTTCCATATTGCGGCTCTGGTCGTTGTCTTTCATCGACAGCAGGTGCTTTTCGAATGCGACCACGCGCCCCTGGCTATCGGACAGTGTGTAAGGCAGGCGGCAGGCTTGCGAACAGTCGCCGCGGTTCGCGCTGCGGCCGGTATCGGCGTGCGAGATATAGCATTGGCCGGAGAAGGCCACGCACAGAGCGCCGTGGACGAAGTATTCAAGCGGCGTATCGACCGCGTCGCGGATTTGCCTGATTTTGTCGAGCGTCAGTTCACGTGCCAGCACCAGCTGGGAGAAGCCGACATCGCCAAGGAACTTGGCCTTTTCCACGGTGCGGATATCGCACTGGGTACTGGCGTGCAGCTGGATCGGCGGCAGGTCCATTTCGAGCAGACCCATATCCTGCACGATCAGCGCGTCGACACCAGCTTCATACAGCTGCCAGATCTGCTTGCGCGCCAGTTCCAGTTCCGAGTCGTGCATGATGGTGTTCATGGTCACGAAGATGCGCGCGCGGTAGCTGTGGGCGAACTTCACCAGCGCCGCGATGTCCTCCAGCGGATTGCTGGCGTTGTGGCGCGCACCGAAGGCCGGGCCGCCAATATAAACCGCGTCCGCGCCATGCAGAATGGCCTCGCGGCCGATTTCGGCAGTCTTGGCAGGCGACAGCAGTTCTAATTGATGATCAAGCAAGGACATGGCGGGCGGCTTTCGGTCGAATGAAGGCCAAAATTATACCGCTCACGGCCATGATTTTTTCGTCAATTTTTGAGTATTTCCGTGAAGCATCAGGCATAATTGCAGGATTTGCAATTTCAAGATCTGCAATGAAAAACCGACTTACCCCTCTGGCACTGCTCGGGTTGAGCGCCGCCGCGTTGGCACAGCAGCAAAGCAAGGAGCCGCCCATGAAGGCGGAACCGATGCAGAAAGTGGAAATCAAGGGCGCGGCCGAAGATTACGACCCGCGCCGCGACGATACAGCCAGCAAGACCGTCATCAACCACGAAGAGATCATCAAGTACGGCGACACCAATGTGTACGACGTGCTGAAGCGCGCGCCCGGCGTGACCGTGATCGGCGATTCGATCCGCATGCGCGGTCTGGGCAACGGGTACACGCAGATTCTGGTGAATGGCGAGCGTCCGCCTCCCGGATTTCAGCTGACCACGCTGCCACCGGAGCAGATCGAGCGCATCGAAGTGGTGCGGGCGGCGACGGCCGAGCATTCCATGCAGGCGATTGCCGGCACGATCAACATCGTCCTGAAAAAAGTGGTGAGCAAGCCCCAGCGCGACTTCCGCCTGAACACCAGCCGCTCAGACCAGCAGCGCAACCTGTTCGCCGTGGCGACAATTGCAGACAAGGTCGACAATCTGTCCTATTACCTGAACCCTTACTTCGGCCGCAATCTGCGCGACGCCGGCTCGATCGGCGCGGACCAGTTCATCACGCCGAGTGGACAGGTAACGCAGGAACGCGACTGGTTGCGCCGCAACCGCAACGCCGGCAGTTTTGTGGGCCTGAATCCGCGCCTGAATCTGAAACTGCCGAACGACGACCAGCTCAATTTCAACGGCAACCTGGCCTTCTTCCGCAACAACAGCGACTATCACAGCGTCAAGACGAACCAGATCGGCAGCTTCGGCTCACCCGACTACACCAACGCGGATAACACCTCGAACAGCAGTGGCCACTTCATCGGCGGCGAGCTCAATTGGGTGGGCAAGATCGCGGGCGGCAAGCTGGATGCCAAGGTATCGGCCAACAGCAATCACAATCACTCGGAGAGCTTCTCGCTGTCGAGCACCGCGGATCAGTCGAATGTATTGCGACGCGATGCGGACACGGTCAGCCGCTACACGACTTACAGCAGCATCGGCAAATACACGCAAACCCTGTTCGATGGCCATTCCCTGGCGGCTGGCTGGGAAATCAATCGTCAACAGAACGATGATGATGTGGTGCGTGTTGAAGGCGTGATCGGCACCACGCCGGTCGTGATTCCCGAGCAGTTCAATCCCCGCATCACGCGCTATGCGGTGTATGGCCAGGATGAATGGAATGTGACCAAGAGCTGGTCCGTGTATCTGGGCGCGCGCTGGGAGACGATCCGTACCGACAGTGAAGGCACGGGCCTGATGAATACACAGTCCAACAGTCATGTGCTAAGCCCGGTCGCGCAGACGCTGTACAAATTCCCGGACAAGAGCGGCCGCCAGTTCCGCATGGCGCTGACGCGAACCTACAAGGCGCCGGCCACCAACCAGCTGACGGCGCGCCGTTATTTCTCGGATGAGAATACGCGCTTCAATCCGGACAGCAGCGGCAATCCTGACCTGAAGCCGGAACTGGCAACCGGCATCGACCTGACGTACGAGCACTTCTGGGCGCCGGGCGCCGTGTTCTCGATCGGCACGTCGCAGCGTCACATCACCGACTATATCCGCACCAGGCTGACTCAGGACAGCCGCGGCCTGTGGCTGAACCAGCCGCTGAACGATGGCAGCGCGATGGTGCGCACGCTCGACTTCGAGCTGAAGTTCCCGCTCAAGACGCTGGTGCCGGATGCCTTGCCGCTCGAGTTCCGGACGAACTTCAACAAGAACTGGTCCACGGTGGACGAGGTTCCTGGCCCGCATAATCGCCTCGACGGCCAGATCCCGCTCAGCGCGAATATCGGCGTCGACTATCGCACTGACAAATATAGCGCCGGCGCGAACTTCAACTATCGCGGCGGCGGTGCGGTGCGGGTGTCCGAGCAGCAGAGCACCCAGCTGTTCCGCTGGCGCGAACTGGAAATGTACCTGCTCTACAAATTCAGGCCCGGCGTGCAGGTACGTCTGGCGGTGAACAATGCCCTGGGCGAGGATACACGCGGCTACTCGCGCTACTCGGACATCAATGGCACCAGCGAAAGTTGGAGCCGCAGCTACGACTCGCCGCGCTTCCAGGCCAATCTTGAGCTCAAATTCTGACCAATGAAAATTCGCGCCCTTGTTTTTGCACTGGCGGTCTGCGGCAATGCCGCCGCAGAGTCGTCGCCTTACGGCAGTGCCGAGAGCAAGGYACTGATCGAGCAAGGCTATACCTTGTCTGTTCAAGGAAAGCGCAGTGAAGCTCTTGAAAAGTTCAAAGAGGCGGCAAAATTGTCGCCGGAGGCTTCCTTTCCAATTTCGTCGATAGCGACGCTGCTTTACGATGATTGCGGCCTGCGTAAGACCGAGCAGCAGAAGGAATGCTATGACCAGAGCAGGGGCATGGCCCAGCAAGCACTGGGCCTGTGGTCAAATGACCCGCTGGCGCATGAGGTGCTCAGGCGATTGTCGGGCGAACCATTGGCCTGGCAGTATCAGCCAGTCCCCGAAGCGGCGAAATTGCAGATTGAGGCGGAAGTGCTGTTCAATCAGCATAAATTCGATGAGGCTTACGCCAAGTACATGGCGGCCATCGCTGCCGATCCGCGTTTCGCACGGGCCTGGATTTACGCAGGCGATTGCTTCTTCTTTCGGCAGCAGTGGGCCGAAGCCGAAAAGCATTTCCGCAAGGCTGTCGAAATCGACCCGCGCGACTCGATGGGTTGGCGCTTCCTGGTTGACGCCCTCGCGCGCCAGGGAAAGCGCCGCGAAGCCGGACTGACTGCGGTGCGCGCTGTCGCCGCGCATCCAGGACAGAAAGCGAACTGGGACCGGGTGCAGGCGTATGAGCAGGCAGAGGGCACGCCTCTGCAAGCGCTGGGGCTGCGCATCATGGCCACGGGCGTGAGCAAGGACAAGGATGGCAAGCCGAAGGTGGAGCTTGCGGAAAGCCTGTCCAAGCTGGCTTCCGATAACCTGGATTTCGGCATCTGGGTCGGCTATGCACTCAGCAAGGCCAACGCTACAGAGGGCAGTCCGTTCGCCCGCGAATACGAGGCGTGGTTAAATGGCTTTAAGGTCGCCGCCGAAATTGAACAAAAGAACGGCGGCAAGATTTACGATCCCGCCTTGAAGACAATGCGTCAGTTGTACACCGATGGACAGCTGAAGGCCGCGATGTTGTTGTTGACCTACCGTGAGTCCTATCGCACCGAGCTTGACGCATGGCTCGCGGAGGAACCGCAGGGCGCCAAGGCCTTTATCGACCGCTATCACCTGATGCCTCAGTAGGGGCAGTCCTACTGGATGGCGGCCGCTGCGCCGAACGGCTCGCCAAACTCGCCGCCGAATCCCGTCAACGCAAACAAGGACTCAAATCTGCCCCCAGTAAAAAAGCCGCCGGGCAGGGGATCTGCACCGGCGGCTTGGGCTGAAGCGATTACAGCGACTTCAGGAACGCGATAACGGCGTCGCGGTCGGACTTGGACAGCTGCTCGAAGCGCTGGCGGGAAGTGTTGGCTTCACCGCCGTGCCACATGATCGCTTCGGTCAGGTTACGTGCGCGGCCATCGTGCAGGTAACCCACGTTGGCGCTGTTGCCCATCACCTTATCGGTGTAGCCGATGCCCCACAGCGCGGACGTACGCCACATGCCGCCTTGCGCCTGGCCTTCGGTCAGCTTGTCGGCCAGACCTGGACCCATATCGTGCAGCAGCAGGTCGGTGTACGGCTTGATGGTCTGGTTACGCAGCTCTGCGAACAGGTGGCCGGAACCGGTCCTCATCTCGACGGTGTGGCAAGCCTGGCAGCGCATGCCCTGGAACAGCTTGGAGCCTGCAGCCACTTGCGCCGGATCGACACGGTGCTCGTCCAGCGGCGCCACGCCTTTCGGGAAGCCGCTCGGCAGGCTACGCTGGGCAGGTACGGCTACCAGCGACAGGTACTGCGCGATCGACTGCAGATCGGCTTCCGAAATGCCTTTCTGCGGCGCGGCGGCGCGGCAGCCTGCCGGATCGGTGGTGCAGCTGCGGTTCGGATATACCGGCGAGGTCACCGCCATATCGAGCAGCAGCGCCGATGCAGCCTGATGGCGCAGCGAAACCTTCGACGCCTTCCAGCCGAAGCGGCCCATACGTACCGCACCGCTTTCCGGATCGAAGACGTAGTTGGCCACGCCTTTTACGCCGTCCGCATCAGGCGTGCTGCGAACGCGCGCCAGGATGTCCGCTTCCGGAATTGCTTCCAGCAGGCCGGCGCCAATCATCGGCTGTGCAGCGCGCAGCGAGAAGGTATCCGGTACCGGACCTTCGAAGGCCACTTTCGGCTTGCGCAGTTCGACAGCGGTGCCGTCGGCCAGCTTGGAGGTAGTGGTATCGAAGCCGGAAACGCGCACACCAGTGCCCCAGTTCTGCGGTGCGCCAGACGACGATACTGCATTCATCGCGACAGCCAGACCATACTGCGGATGCGGCAGCTGCTGGCCCGAAGCGTCGGTGGACGCCACGCGCACAGCCATCGTATCCAGGCGCTGGTTGACGGCGATCGGCGCCGGGCTGCGGCCGTTGTTCACGTGGCAGCCGATACATGCGGACTGGTTGAAGCGCTGGCCCTGCACACCGACAGCCGGATCGTAGCGGTCGTTGCCAGGTTCGTTGTGCATACCGGTGGTGAAGTTGGTGTGCACCAGGCGGCGGCCTTCCACGAAGCGCTGCATGTTCTGCATACCGATATTGTTATGCGGCTGCTGGAACATGAACAGGCCGTTGTCCGAGTAGTTGTAGGACACCGAACCCAGACCACCCGACAGCGTATCAACCGGCAGCGGCGTCGAGTTCAGGCGCGGCTGGGTGCCGTACCATGGCTTCAGGCCCGCACCCACTACATAGGTCCACTCGTAGGAGTAGTAGCGGATACCGCCGTTGTCACCCTTGGACATCATCGAGTCCGTGGTCGAGAACATCGACGGCGAGACTTCGATCACATCACCCTGCACCAGCGGACGCGCATTGATATGCGTGCCATTCGGGAAGCCGTCGGCGCCCAGACCGTCCATGCCCGGGTATTCCTTGACCAGGATGGAGCAGCCGTTGTTGATGCCGGTCGCCGTATTCATCTTGCCGTTGGCAGGGTAGGCCACCGGATGGCAGATCGGCACATTGTCGTCCACCAGCTGGCCCGGAGCCATCCAGCCGTAGCCGGTGACGCCCGGCCGGTCGATGGCGCGGAAGAAGGCGATGCCACCCTTCAGGAAGTCGACCGTGGTGTACTGATTGACGATCAGCTGCGGCTTGGTGACGCCAGCAACACGGCTGTTGTCGATGATCTCCACGCCCCAGGTGCGGTTCTTGAAGTATTGCGGCACGAAGGTCAGGTAGTTGCCCGGACCTTTATCGACCGGCAGGCCGGTTGCCGGGTCCACCGTTTCGTTCGGACCGTAGCCGATTTCATTCCATTCCTCGCCACGCTCACGGCCGTGACGCGCCAGACCACGTGCGCCGAAGCGGGTGATCAGGGTGCCGTCAGCCAGCGAGAACTGGATGGTTTCGATTGGGTCGGCCTGGGTTGGCAGCGGTACATAGCCGGTGCCGCTGGCTGGATACTTCACGGCGGTGGTCGCCGCGGAAGGCAGGGTGTTGTCGCTGCCCGGCGTCTTGAACTCGACTTCGAACAGCGAGTAGCCGTAGTTGGTCGCGCGCGCCACGCCCTGCATGCGGATGTAGCGTGCGTTCACGCCGAGGTTGAAGAACTCCTCGGTGCCGCCCTGGCCATTGGTCACGGCGCGGATCTGGGTCCAGTTCTGGCCGTCGTCGGAAATCAGCAGGTTGTACTGCTTGCCGTACGCGTTTTCCCACACCAGCTTCATGTAGCCGACCTGGGTTTTGGCGCCGAAGTCGAATTGAATCCAGGCGCCATCTTCGAAGGAGCTGGCCCAACGGGTGTTCATCTGGCCATCAATCGCCTGCATGGCATTGTTGCCGTTGTTTTCCAGTGCCGACGAGGTTGCAGCCACCGGCTTGATGCTGACACCCGGCTTGCTCGGATCGATCGGGTCTTGTGGCGGCGGCGGAGGAGGTGGCTCCACTACCGGCGAACCGGTGAAGGCCTGGATCTCGAAGATCGAATAGCCATAGCCGGTCGAGCGCTTGATACCTTTCATGCGCAGGTAGCGGCCGTTGCCGTTCAGATCCGTGAGGTCTTCCGAACCGCCCTGGCTGTTGGTC
>NZ_JBFRDW010000156.1:0-10119 GCF_052113985.1 Pseudoduganella sp. RAF53_2
CAACTGCTATGGCTACGAGGTGCATCATGCGGCCGACGGCTTGCAGGGCTTGCAGACCGCCAGCAATGAGCATCCCGATATCGCCCTGGTCGATATCGGCCTGCCCGGCATCGAYGGCTACGAAGTGGCGCGCCGCATGCGGGCCAACCCGGACACCCACCACATCAAACTGATCGCCCTGACAGGCTACGGTCTGGCCGAAGACCAGCGCCGCGTGATGGATGCCGGCTTCGACCTGCATCTGGTGAAGCCGGTGGACGTCGAGCATCTGCTGCAGGCCATCGGCGACTGCACGGCCAGCGCGCCCGCCTGCGTCAAGCAGTAGGACGGCGGCCGGCGCCGCCGCGCTGCATGGCGGCCGGCTCCGGCATCACGTAGTCGATTTCATCCTTGCGCGCAGCGATCTGCTCACCCATCGCCTGTAAATCGAGGCCCGCTTTCTTCGCCATCGGGAACATCTCGCCCTCTTCTTCCTTCACGTGGTGGTTGATGTACTCGCCCAGCACCTTGACCTTGGCGTCGTACAGTTCATCGTGCGGGTCCATCTGGCTTAGCTGGGAGATCAGGGCCTTGGCGGAAGCATGCTCCACGGTGGCTTCATCCACCTGGTCTTCCGCTTCCTTGGAGGCTTCACGCACGGCGGGATAAAGGATCTCCTCCTCGGCAGTCGCATGCTTGGTCAGCTCCAGGCAGATCTTGTCGGCCAGCTTCTTCTTGCTGGCAAAGGCGCGGTCGCCCAATCCCTCATATTCCTTGAACATGGCTTTCACATTGGCGTGATCCTGCTTCAGCAGTGCGATGGCGTCCATGGCTTTACTCCTCATTGTCAGGGTGATAAAGCTTCAGCTTGCCCTGCGTCCGCTTGCATGTATGTGCGGCATTTCACCCGAACCTCATGTATGATCGGAGCAATAAAAAACACGCTCCAAAACTATGTCTGTTTCGGGAACCGATCCACAATCTCCAATGCTACGCGCCGCTGAACTGGAAGAGCTGCTGGCCTACGTGCAGGCCAACTGGGACGAACAACGGCGCACCCTGTCGCGCCAGATGCACGATAGCCTTGGCTCTTCGCTGACGGCGCTGACCATGCATCTCGGCCTGCTCACCTCCAAACTGCCGCCCGACCCTGCCCTGCAGGACCGCGCCGCGCAGATGAAGAAGCTGCTGCACACCATCATCGAAACCAACCGCGCCATGCAGCACAAGCTGTGGAACGACAAGCTGGAATTCCTCGGCATCCGTGCGGCCCTCAGCGAAGTGGTCAAGGAATTCGGCGAGGCAGAGCAGCTGGCCGCGCAGTGCAGCCTGCCGGACGAGGAACCGGTCTGCCCGCGCGGCCACGCCATGGTGGTGCTGGCGGCGCTGGAAGAAGCCTTGCGCAATGTAGCGCGCCACGCCAAGGCGAGCCAGGTGGAGGTGGTGGTGGACGACAACGACGAATCCATCATGCTGACCGTGAAAGACGATGGCGCCGGCCTGCCGGAAGGCGGCTACGACTGCTACGCCAGACACGGCCTGCGCAATGTGCGCGAACGCGCCGCCTGGCTGGGCGGTACCCTGGCCATGTCGGCCAACGCACCGCACGGCACCGTCATGACCCTGGTGCTGCCAAAGCCGTAACGGCGGCTCAATGTCCCGCCCGACGTAACGTGGTGCGGCCGCACGATGCGGCGTAGGGCGGATCATCGATCCGCCATGCATGCGCCGCTAATGCAGTTTGACCAGCGGCGTGGTGCGCTTGATGAGGAAACGCGCCAATGCCAGCACGCCGGTGCGTATCGTGCCCAGCACGGCCTTGTGATGCATCAGGTGCAGGCTGACATACATCAGCCGCGCAAAAAAGCCTTCCACGAACCAGTTAAAGCCGCGCAGAGAGCCCATCAAGCTGCCCACTGAGGTGGACTGGCCGAAGGACACCAGCGAGCCATAGTCCCTGTATTCATAAGGCTTGCCGCTTGGCGCCCGGCCTTTCGCCTGGCGCAGGAAAGCATCCAGCAGATAATCGGCCTGCTGGTGCGCGGCCTGTGCACGGGGCGGCACCGGCTTGCCGTCGGCGCCGATGCAATAGGCGCAATCGCCCAGTGCGTAAATGTTCGGGTGTTCCCTGACCTGCAATTCGCCCGTCACTTCAAGCGCGCCGCTCTTGGCGGTCGGCAGGCCGAGTGATTTCAGCAAGTCAGGCGCCTTGATGCCGGCGGCCCACACCGTGATATCGGCGGGATAGCTTTGCTCACCCACGCTGACCTTATCCGGCGCAATCGCCGTCACGCGGCAATCCGTTACGACCTTGATACCGCGTTCATCCAGCAGCTTGAGCGCCGCCGAGGAAACGCGCTCGGGCAGCGGCGCCAGGATGCGCGGCGCGCCTTCCAGCAGGGTGATGCGGACATCCTTCATCGGTTCCAGGTGGCCGAAGCCATAAGCGGCATACACGCCGCTCGCTTCGCGCAGCTCGGCCGCCAGCTCCACGCCGGTGGCGCCCCCGCCGATGATGACCACGTCCACGCCTTGCGTACCTTGACCGCCCTTCTCCAGCGCAGCCTTGGTCAGCAGCTTCAAAAGCGTCAGGCGGAAGCGTTCGGCGTCTTCGGTGCCGTTAAGGGAAATGGTGTACTCCTGCGCGCCCGGCACGCCGAAGTAATTGGAGGTACTGCCAATGGCCAGCACCAGCGATTCAAACTGGATGCTGCGCTCAGGCAGCACGGTTTCGCCGGCCTGGGTGGTGATGGCGCCGACGTGAATGGTGTTGGCCGCCTTGTCCAGCGWGGTCAGGCCGCCGTAGACATAGGTGAAGCCATTGTCGTGGGCCAGCATCTGGTAGGACAAGCCTTCCTGGTGGATGTCCAGGGTGCCCGCCGCCACTTCATGCAGCGAGGGCTTCCAGATGTGGTACAGGCGGCTGTCGACCAGCATCACCTGATCGGGACCCAGCTTGCGTCCCAGTTTGCAGGCCAGCTCCAGGCCGCCCGCCCCTCCTCCTACGATCACGAATTTGCTTTGCAAACGGTTCTCCCGGATGGTTGGCGGCGGCCTGCGCCGCAGTTTAGTCGTCGTGCTTGCCGTGGCCCTTGCCGTGGCCTTTGCCGTGACCGCGGTCATGATCGCGATCGTGGTCGTGGTCATCGCGGTCATGGTCGCGGTATTCGCGGCGCTCGTACTCGCGCTCATGCTCATGGCGGTAGCGCGGCGAGTAGTCGTTCACGTACCAGTCTTCACGCACGAAATACACATTACGGCCGCAGGCGTTATAAGCGGCGCAGTGCTTGGACCAGTGCTTCTGGTGGCCAGGCGGCACACGCAGGTAAATCGGTTCAGCGATATAGCRCACCGGACGCTGCACGATGACCGGCTGGGTGTACACCACCGGTGGCGGGGCCATATTGCCCAAGTCGATCCGGCCGTAGAAACCCGGCTGGCCGACGGTGACGGAAACACCCACGTCAGTGGCGAAGGCGGAGGTGGAGAGTGCCAGCAAAGCGGCGGCGGCGAGGATCTTCGTTTTCATAGCGTCATTATAAGAGTTGCAGGTGGATGAACCGATTACATTGTAACTAGGCAACAGGCAAATGGTATGTGCGCCAACGCACAGAGTTGGTAGCTGGCAACACGATTCCTAAAACATTGCTATACTAATGGTTAGACATCTAACCATTTGCTATCTCATGGATCTCGAAGAACGCTTCTCGTACGCCCTGCACAACACGGCACGCGCCTGGCGGCAGGAAATCGACCGCCGCCTGAAAGACCTGGGCCTGAGCCAGGCCAGCTGGATGGCCATTGCCACCCTGGCCAAGGCCGAGCCCCTGTCCCAGACCGAACTGGCCTCCCGCCTCGGCGTGGAAGACCCGACCATGGTTTCCATGATCGACCGCATGGTGAAAGCCGGCTATATGGCGCGCCAGCCGTCCGAAAAGGACCGCCGCGTCAAGCTGGTGCACCTGACCGATGAAGGCCGCGCCATCTACCAGCGCGTGAAAGCTGCGGCCGATCCCGTCCGCCGTGAGCTGCTGTGCGATGTGGACCGCGCCGAACTGGAACGCGTGACCGTGCTGCTGGAATCGCTGAATGCACGCCTGAACCAGACGGACGGCTGCGCATGAGCGAAGTACAACACAAGGGCATGATCACGGTGTCGATCATGCTGGCGACGATTATTCAGGCGCTGGATGGCACTATCGCCAACGTGGCGCTGCCGCATATGCAGGGCAGCCTGTCGGCCTCGCAGGACCAGATCACCTGGGTGCTGACGTCCTTCATCGTGGCCGCGGTCATTGCCACGCCGCTGACCGGCTGGCTGTGCGACCGCTTCGGACAGAAGCGCATCTTCCTGWTGTCGGTGGCGGGCTTCACGATTGCGTCGGTGCTGTGCGGGCTGTCGATGTCGCTGGGCCAGATCGTGGTGGCCCGCCTGCTGCAAGGTGTCTTCGGGGCAGCCCTGGTGCCGCTGTCGCAAGCGACTCTGCTCGACATTAACCCTCGCGAGAAGCACGGCTCCGCCATGGCGGTATGGGGCATGGGCGTGATGATCGGGCCGATTCTCGGACCTACCCTGGGCGGCTGGCTGACAGATAGCTATAACTGGCGCTGGGTGTTCTTCATCAACGTGCCGGTCGGCGCGCTGGCCTTCTACGGCATCTGGCGCTACATCAAGGCCACTCCGGCGCCGCGCAAAATGCGCTTCGACGCCTTCGGCTTCATCACGCTCAGTCTCGCCATCGGCGCGCTGCAGATGCTGCTGGACCGCGGTGAACAGAACGACTGGTTCGGCTCCACCGAAACCTGGGTGGAAGCGATCCTGCTGGCACTGAGCTTCGCCTACTTCGTCGGCCACACACTGACCACGGCGCCCGGCAAGTCCTTCCTGGATTACCGCCTGCTGAAGAATGCGAACTACGTAAGTGGCCTGATGTTCATCTTCATCGTGGGCCTGGTGCTGTTCGCCACTCGTGCGCTGACGCCGACCATGCTGCAGGGCCTGATGGGTTATCCGGCTGCGGTGGCGGGCCTGGTGACCGCGCCGAGTGGACTGGGCACCATGATCGCGATGCTGGTGGTGGGCCGCCTGGTCGGCAAATTCGACGTGCGCCTGCTGCTGGGCACCGGCTTTGCCATCACGGCCTTCTCGCTGTGGCAGATGAGCCATTACACGCTGGTGCTGTCGCGCTCCGACATCGTGTGGCCGGGCGTGATCCAGGGCCTCGGCCTTGGCCTGGTGTTCGTGCCACTGAGCGCCGCGACCTTCGCGACGCTGGCGCCGGAGATGCGCGCCGAAGGCACGGCGATCTATAGCCTGATTCGCAATATCGGCTCCAGTATCGGCATCGCGCTGGTGCAGACCCTGCTGGTGCGAAATACGCAAACCATGCACGCTTCGCTGGCCGAGAAAATCAATATCGCCAACCCGGCGCTGCTGGATAACGTGGCCACTACCGACGCAGCCAATCTGCTGAACAACGAACTCACGCGGCAGGCTTCGATGGTCGCCTACGTGAACGACTTCTGGCTCATGACGTTGCTGACGCTGGCCGTCATTCCGCTGCTGATACTGATGCGCCCCGCAGCCAAGCAGGCACCGGCGGACGCGGCCCATGCGGCCATGGATTAAGAAAGGAAGATGATGTTGAAACTAACCACGCTGGCCTTGGCGCTGGGCCTTGCACTGGCGGGCTGCGCGAGCATCCCCGCCGAGCGCGACCGCCTGCCGCAGCGCGATGTCGCCAAAGCCGAACTGCCCTCCTCCATCCATCTGGCCCGCGAAGGATGGCCGGAAGCCCAATGGTGGAAGGCCTACCATGATGCGCAGCTCGAACGCCTGATCGACAGCGCGCTCGCGTCCTCGCCGACGCTCGATACGGCCGCCGCGCATATCGGCGCCGCGCAGGCCGCCTTTGCGCGCAGCAGCGCGGAGCTGGGCTTCGACACTTCGCTGAACGCGAGCGCCAACCGCCAGCGCTATTCGGCCACCGGCCTGTTTCCGGCGCCCATCGGCGGCGCCTGGTTCACCGAAGAGACGCTGCGCATGGAAGCGCGCTACCACTTCGACTGGTGGGGCCGAGACAAGGCGGAAATCGCCGCCGCTGCAGGCGAACTGAATGCGCGCCACGCGTCCTACGCGGGCGCGGAACAGGCACTGGCGGCTGCCATCGCCGAGCATTACTTTACCTTGCAGTCCGGCTTCGCACGCCGCGCCAATTTGCTTGCGCAGCTGGCGGAACAGCAGGCCATGCTGCAGGACAAGGCCAAGCGGGTCGCACGCGGCCTGGCCACGGCCGATGAGCAGCGCAGCGCCTCGCTGCAAACCAGCCTGCTCGAAAAAGAACTTGCGCAGCTCGATGCCGATAACGCCGTCGAGCGCGAAGTATTACGAGCCCTGCTGGGCGCGGGTGGCGGCGAGGCCGGTGGCACCGACGCGCTGGTGGCGGACATCAAGCCCGTGCCGGTGCAGCCGGCACCAGCGGCACTACCGGCCCGCCTCGGCATGGAACTGCTGGCGCGCCGACCGGACCTGCAGGCGCAGCGCTGGCTGGTGGAAGCATCGCTGGGCCGCGTCGATGCGGCGCAGGCAGCCTTCTATCCGGACATTAACCTGACCGGGGCCGTCGGCCTGAATTCGGTATCGCTGTCGCATCTGTTGCAGGCGCCGAGCCGCACCTTCTTCCTCGGCCCGACGCTGTCGCTGCCGCTGTTCGACAGCAAGCGACTGTCCGCCCAGCTGGCCGGCGCGCGCAGCGAGCGCAATATCCTGGTGGCGCAGTACAACGAGGCGGTGGTGAAAGCGGTGCAGGAAGTGGCCCAGGACACCCTCAATCTGCAAGGCGTGGAAGCCCAGCTCGCGCAGCAGCGGAAAGCCAGCGCCGACGCCCAAGCCCTGCTGCAAAGCGCCGAAACGCGCGTTGCGCACGGCCTGGCGGACAACAGCACCGTGCTGGCCGCGCGCCAGTCCGTGCTGCGCCAGCAGGAAACCGAGTTGCGCCTGCAGCACGCTCAGTTGCTGGCGGAAGTATCCCTGATCCATTCCCTCGGTGGCGGCTATCGCGGCGATGCCCCTCCTATGATTACGAAATAAGACTCATGAACACGACGACCAACACGAGCAATACCAGCAACGGCAAACGCAAAACCGTCATGGCTGCGATCACGGTAGCCTTCCTCGTCGCAGGCGCGGCTTACGCGATCTATTACGCGACGGTGCTGTCCAAGGAGCAGGAAACCGATAACGCCTACGTGGGCGGCAATCTGGTGACGCTGTCCTCGCAGGTAGCGGGCAATGTGGAAGAAATCCGCGCAGATGAAACGCAGCTGGTGCAAGCCGGCGCACCGATCGTGAAGCTGGATGCAGCCGACGCCGACGTCGCGCTGCGCCAGGCGGAAGCGAAACTGGGCGCCGTGGTGCGCCAGGAGCGCCAGCGCTACGCCGATGCGGCGCAGTACGATGCCGCTGTCGCCCAGCGCAAGCTGCAACTGAAGATCGCCCAGGACGACCTGGCACGCCGTGCACCGCTGGCGGCCGATCACACGGTGTCCGGTGAAGACGTAGCGCACGCCAGGCAGGCGGTGGACAATGCGCAGGCAGCGATTCTCGTGGCGCAGAAGCAGGCCGACGCCGCGCATGCCGGCGTGGCGGGTGTGGATGTATCCGGCCACCCCGCGGTGCAGCAAGCCCGCGCCGATTACATGGCGGCCTGGCTGGCAGCGCGCCGCAATACCATCCTGGCGCCGGTGACGGGCTACGTGGCCAAGCGCAGCGTGCAGGTCGGCGCGCGCGTGGCGCCGGGCAATGCCCTGCTCTCCATTGTGCCGCTGGACCAGCTGTGGGTGGACGCGAACTTCAAGGAGTCCGAACTGCGCGACATCCGCGTCGGCCAGTYTGCGCTGATCGAAGCCGATATGTATGGCAGCAAGGTGGAATACCACGGCAAGGTGCTGGGCTTGTCGGCCGGCACGGGCAGCGCCTTCTCGCTGCTGCCGGCGCAGAACGCGACCGGCAACTGGATCAAGGTGGTGCAGCGCGTGCCGGTGCGGATTGCGCTCGATCCGAAGGAGCTGGCGGCGCATCCGCTGCGTATCGGCTTGTCGACCACCGTGAAAGTGGATATCCGCGATACCAGCGGCCCGGTGCTGGGTGCGCCCTCGCCTGCTGCGCCGGTGTATTCCACCAAAACGCTGAACCAGCCGCTGGATCAGGCGGCCGTCGCGGCGGACGGTATTATCAAGCACAATCTGGTGCGCTAGTCACGGCGGATCGATGATCCGCCCTACGTCCTTGATTCAGATGGCGGCGCCCAGCGCCGCCTGCAGTTGCGCGATGTGGCCACGGGCCTGGCTGATGACTTTGTCGGCGATGCGCTTGCGCATATTCTGCACGCGGCCGGCGGCTTCGGCTTCCAGCAGCAGAGGCGTCAGCAGCTGGCGCGCCGATTCGTGGAAGCTGGAGGAAATGCGGTCCAGCTGGCGGCCGATGGTCAGTTCCGCTTCCTTCAGGCGCTTGCCCAGTTCTTCTTCAAAAGCGCGGCGCTTGTCTCGGATTTCCGAGCGCTTGCGCTTGCCCACGTCCGAGAACCATTTCACTGCCCCGGCCAGCAGCACGGCGCCGCCGACAAAGGGCGCAGCCGGCGCCACGGCAGGCACCACGACCGCCACGCCGAACAGATAGGCCATGGTGCCGGTGCCCGCAGCAGCCACGGCGCTGCTCATCAGGGTGATGTTGGCCGCCGAATCGACCGTGTTGGCGACGCGCGTGCCGATGCGCATGCGCGGCATCAGGCGCGCCAGCGCGACATGGTGCTGGCGCACAAAGGCGCTGGATGGGGTCATGCGGATGTCGGACTGGAATAGCGCGAGGTCGTGATTCAGCAGGTCCAGCGCTTCCTCCTTGCGGCGCACCACGCGGTCCAGGCGCTTCTCCATCACTGTGCCGAATTGCTCGCGGCTGATGCTGTTCCAGACTTCCTCATCTTTCCATTTGTCGGTATCGAGCCGCTCGGAGATCGCCAGTTCGATGGTGTCGCCGGCATCGTGGACGGCGTCCTCGATGTCTTGCGTGAGGGTGCGGCGCTCGTAGGCGATGCGCGCATCGACCAGGGCCAGGCGCTGCTGCACTTGCTGACGCAGCTGTTCGGCCGTGGCTTGCAGGCTGTCCGCGGAGGCGGCGCAACTGAGCATGGCGCCGGCGTGTTCTTCATAGGTGGTAATGCCCTGGCTGATGGCGGCCACGGCGCGCTGCACGGCGGCGACCAGCTCGTCCTCGCCCATCAGGCCGCCGTTGTAGCCGCGGGCGTGGTCAAGCAGCTCCGTCTGGCCGGTGTTGCGGCCGAAGTCGGCCACGGCGTCCACCAGGCCGCGGCCTTTGACCAGGGCGCGCGCCTGAGAGCCAATGGCACGCAGCAGACGGCGTTCCTGTTCGGGCGGCAGGCCGTACAACAGTTCGGGACTGAGCTTGACGTCGAGGGCCTTTGCCACGCGCTGCGCCATTGGACAGGACTTCGTGCCTTGCAGCGCCAGCAAAGGTTTCATCAGCACGAAGGCGGACCTGCGCACGGCCAGCTCGGTGCTCTCGCTGGCACGCGACAGCGCGTTCAACGCCCAGTCCAGCGTGACGCCGGATTCGATGGCGTTCAGCAGCACCGCAGTGAACACGGCGGACGCCTTACCCTCGCCGGCGATATCGGTCACCGCCGCGAACTGCGCCAGGGTCATATTGCCGTCCGCGGCGGCAATCGCGCCCACCGCGCGGGCCAGCGCAGAAGTGAAGCTTTGATCGGAGGAAAGGTGCTCGTCGAGTGAGCGGATGGAAATGGCTAATTCCGGCACGCCCGCCCGGGCAGCCGATGGCGTAAAGCTGGCGGTTCCGTAATTGCTTTGCACAATACCCCCGTTCGCGATGCCGATGCTGTCATTATTCTAATCCAACCCAGCAGCACGCAGCGCGCACGGAACGTTATTTTGCGAAGCCGGCGATCAGGGCGCACGCACTATTGCGCGGCTTCGGTCGAGAGGATCAGGGTTTCCTTGATCTCCTCCATCACGACATAGCTCTTGGACTGCGCCGCGCCGGGCAGGTTCAATAGCATGTCGCCGAGGAGTTTACGGTATTCGGCCATTTCGTGGATGCGGGCT